>NZ_CAWMYC010000174.1:0-32359 GCF_963872035.1 Scytonema sp. HK-05 | reverse complement strand
AAATAATGAACCACAGATGGACACAGATGGACACAGATAAATAATTACTTCATTTAGAGCAAAAGCGCTATATTTCCTCTTTTAGGGTAACAGCTAATTTATCTGCAATTCCCGCAATCCAGTTTTCATCTTGTTTGGTGTAGCTGCGAGGAGCATTTGCTCCTAAAATTAGGACTCCCTCTTGGCCAATTGGTTGACAAATCACACCTTGAGTATTCTCTGGCAAATAATCAAATTCAACCCTTCCTGGATAGACTTTTAAATCTACAAGATAAACTGGCTTTTGTTTTTCCAGCACTCGTTTTAAGATTGCTCCTGGTACGACATCCGACTTAGGGCTTAAAATTCCCCGACGTAACAAAACTTTATCTTTATAGAAAACGACGAGCGATCGCGTCACCGTATTCGTTAATAACAAATGCGATGCCCAAGCTAGTTCTGTTTTCACAGCTTGGGGCAAATTGGGTGCAAGCACAAAACCTTCTTCGCCAATAAGTTGCACAGCTTCTGGTAAACGCGGTTGTACTTGCTGCCAAATTAATCCTGTTAAAATCAACACCGCACTCAAAATCACACCCAAAACATCTGCACGCGCTTGGGAGTTCGTTAATTCTGGTGCTAGCAAACGGTTAATCAGCAAAAGTACCGCGCCCAACCCACCTACTACGATGGGTAGACGCCGTAAAACTTTATTGGGATCGGATTTAGTCATTAGTCATTGATGTGTATTATTCTCTTGTCCTTATTCCTCTCCTGGTTCAATAATGCGTTGGAATAGATAACCAGTCCCTCTTGCCGTCAGGATTAACTCTGGGTTACTTGGATCGTCTTCCAACTTTGCCCGTAAACGGGAGATATGCACATCTACTACGCGGGTATCCACATGGCGTTCTGGCGTATATCCCCAAACTTCCTGCAAAATTTCTGAACGGGAGAAAGCTTCTCCAGAACGGCTGACTAACAACTCTAGCAAGCTAAACTCCATGCCCGTTAACCGAATGCGCTCATCGCCTTTATAGACTTGCCGCTTATTCGTATCAATTTTGATCGTGCTAACATGGATCACTCCAGAACTGGGAATACCAGAGGCACCTGTTTTGTCTACCCGCCGCAGCACTGAACGAATGCGGGCTTCTAACTCCTTAGGGGAAAAAGGTTTAACGACGTAGTCATCAGCACCCAACTCCAGACCCGTAATCCGGTCAGCCACATCTCCCAACGCTGTTAACATAATAATTGGGACATCTGACTCCTTACGTAATTCTTGACACACGCCGTAGCCATCTAGCTTCGGCATCATCACATCTAGAACCACTAAGTCAGGTTCGGCTTTGCGAAAAGTTTCCAAAGCTTCTTCGCCATCACCAGCCGTAACCACATCGTAGCCAATCATCGAAAGCCGCGTTTCTAAAATCCGGCGAATGCTGGCTTCATCATCTACCACTAGAATTTTTTCTTTATGACTTTCCAAGTTTCTCAACGCTCCTTAACTAAAATTTTCATGATTAATTTTTAATACCATATTATTAAGATATCATTTCACAAATTGATTGGAAAAATCCCGCGTTTCCTACAATTATTGGATTTTAGTTTGCTCAAAAACTTAAGCAAAAATTAAGAAGATTTAATAAAATATAAGAATGGCAAAGCCTAAAAGTTATTTCGTTTGTAACGAATGTGGTGCAGAATCCCCCCAATGGTTTGGGAAGTGTGCAGCTTGCGGCACTTACAATTCCTTAGAAGAGCAAATTAGTATCCAGTCCTCAACCGATATACCAAGTCGCGGAATGAGTGGATGGCATCAACAGACGAACAGCAAACCTGCAGCAACGAAACCAGCTAAACCACGAGCCTCATTGACATTTGACCAGATTAGCGATCGCCAAGTCACACGCTGGGCTTCTGGCTATGAGGAACTAGATCGAGTCCTGGGCGGTGGAGTTGTTCCTGGTTCTATGGTGTTGATAGGCGGCGATCCAGGAATAGGCAAATCTACACTGCTGTTGCAAGTATCGAATCTACTGTCGCACAGATACCGCATCCTCTACGTTTCTGGAGAAGAATCAGGACAACAGGTAAAATTAAGAGCTTCTCGCTTGGGCGTGGGAAAACCCTTGAATTTAGTAGGCGATGGCAACGGCAATGACACAGCAGCAAAAGAAGCCCTCGAAGAAATTCCCAAAGTAGAGGACGCTGACAGCATAGGTGCTGATTTGTATGTTTTGCCAGAAACAGACTTGGAAGAAATCCTCCGAGAGATGGATTCACTCAAACCAAACGTCACGGTCATTGATAGTATTCAAACAGTGTTCTTTCCGGCTTTGACCTCTGCACCCGGTTCTGTTGCTCAAGTTCGCGAATGTACGGCAGCTTTGATGAAGGTGGCAAAGCACGAGGACATCACAATGTTAATCGTGGGACACGTGACGAAAGAAGGGGCGATCGCCGGACCAAAAGTTTTGGAACATTTAGTGGATACAGTGTTGTATTTTGAAGGCGATCGCTTTGCCTCCCATCGGTTATTACGGACAGTGAAAAACCGTTTTGGCGCAACTCACGAAATCGGCATCTTTGAAATGGTAGACAACGGACTGCGAGAAGTCCCCAACCCTTCAGAGCTATTTTTAGGAAACCGGGATGATCCGGCTCCCGGTACTGCAATTGTCGTTGCTTGCGAGGGAACGCGCCCGATTGTTGTGGAGTTGCAAGCACTGGTGAGTCCCACTAGCTACCCATCCCCGCGTCGTGCGGGCACAGGTATAGATTATAACCGCTTAGTGCAAATATTGGCAGTGTTAGAAAAACGGGTGGGTATCCCGATGTCCAAGCTAGATTCTTACGTTGCGTCTGCGGGTGGGTTGAATGTAGAAGAACCAGCCGTGGATTTAGGAATAGCGATCGCAATTGTTGCCAGTTTTCGCGACAGGATTGTTGATCCTGGTACCGTACTGATTGGGGAAGTTGGGCTAGGAGGACAAGTCCGTTCAGTATCGCAAATGGAACTGCGGTTAAAAGAAGCGGCAAAACTGGGATTTAAGAGGGCGATCGTCCCAAAAGGGCAAAAATACCCCAACCTTGACATCGAAATTTTGCCAGTATCCAAGGTCATAGATGCGATTATTGCAGCAATACCCCAGCAGGGATTGACCGAAGAAGATTTGGTACCCGATGACGATGAGGAGTAGAGCGCACCCCAACCCCTAAGCGTGCAAGCAAGGAGGGGCTTGAGGCGAATAATAAATGAATAGCCCCAAATACAAAGAGGGAAATCCGCCATGATAGTTACTCTTACCCAGGACTACCAAATAACTTGGGAAAAATTACCCGATGATTACGTACTACCAGATGAGCCAGTGGATAACATTAACCAGCCTCCCCTTGCTGCAGCTTTAACTGAAAGTTTGGAAATTTCTGGTAGATTACCTGAAAACGCGCTGACACCAACCAATTACGGCATCTGCGCTACCTTAAACGGTAAAATTGTCATCAAAGCTCCCGATTGGGCATATGTGCTTAGTATTCGTGTAGCACGGGAAGAAGTGAAACGCAGTTACACGCCACAGCTACAAGGAGATATGCCAGTCATCGTAATCGAATTTATTTCCGATACAGATGGCACTGAGTATTCTATCAAACCAACCTATCCTCCTGGAAAATGGTTTTTCTACGAGCGCATCTTAAAAGTGCCGAACTACCTTATCTTTGAACCGGATAGCGGCAGTTTGGAAGTGTATCGATTGGGTGATACAGCACAGTATTCACTGCAAGCAGCAGACGAAAATAACCGCCACCAAATAGCAGAAATAAACCTCTACCTTGGTGTCTGGCAAGGAACCCGTGAAAACCGCACAGGGTACTGGTTGCGCTGGTGGGACGAACAGGGACAGCTGCTGCTGTGGGGTTCCGAATTAGCTGAACAAGAACGACAACGCGCTGAAAGACTGATAGCACAATTGCGAGCAGCAGGGATAGAACCAGAAGTTTGATAAAGAACTCCACCCCCAACGCCTAGATGTGCAAGCACGGAGAAGCTCAAGGCGACAGAAACATTCCGACAGTTTAACAGTTACCAGTTATCAGTTATCAGTTATCAGTTTCATCGTTGGGGGAAACACCACACCAATTGGACCGAAAGCGTTGGTGTCAGTACAACCACACCATAGCAGGCGTCACTGCGGCTGGTACTATTCACTGTTTTAAACCGTTTCTGCTAGTTGATTGTTCAGGGCTTCGAGATCAATTTCGTATCGTTGAAACAGCTCACTCACAGTAGTTTTGTCTGTTTCAGCTAGACGGAGTAAACCCCACAAGAGATGTTCAGTCCCAATAGACTTTTTATCCTGAAGCCGAACGACTTGCAAGGCAAGCTCTAGAACGAATTTACTCTCTGGACTAAATTTTGGATTCTCACGCAATTCAAAAGAATGTTCATTGGTTTCGATGTCCACCTGGCAGCCATTTGCTCGAAGTAAACGAGCACTTGTTGTGGTTGGATCAGCCAACAAGCCAGCAAACAGATGTTCTGGCTCGACTTGTGATTTCTGCAAGCGTGTTGCCTCGGAACGTGCAAACTTGACTGCGTTAATTGCCTTTTCAGTGAACCTCTCGAAACCAAACTCGAAACCAAAGTAATTTTTGAATCGCTCAACAAGTGTTTGCATAGAATTCTGTGCCTCATAGATGAAAACCTCTTCAAGTGCAACCTTGAACAAGCTGGCAATTTTGAAAGCCATGTCCAGACTGGGGTCAAACTTGCCGGATTCAAAACCATTGACCGCCTGACGACTGACTCCTAATTCTCTAGCTAGGTCAGATTGTGAGCATTGGTGCAGCTGCCGAAGTTCTTTCAGTCGGTTTTTCATAGCTTGGTCTGTTCGTTGTCAAGTATCACTTGACATTGTTGACCACAGGAGCGTCAAGTGTAGCTTGACAAATAGTGCCTGCTCATATTAAAAATAGGCTGTCTTGCTCCAGATGCAGCATAACAACGCCCATCCAGCCAACTATATAGCCCTTCTCGTTTGGATGAAGTAATTATTTATCTGTGTCCATCTGTGGTTCTTATTTCTTGATGTATTGCACTCAACTAAGTACATGATTCCATAAGTTCATAGCGAAAACTTGAACGAAAACTCTGTGTACCTTTGCGTTTACCTCAGCGCTCCTTTGCGTTTAAAAACGTTACGAATTTATGAAATGCTGTACTAAGAACCCGTATATAGAGGTGAGCGCTAGCGCATGGCTCAATATCAATACACATTTTATGCCTGCTTTCTTTTGGCAACAATTTCTTCCAGTTCTTTCAGATGTTGTGTGCTAATCAAGTCTTCATCTTGAAGGTTAAATATATCTGAACTGTACTCACCTTGTTGCTCATTTAAATATTCTAATTCTTTTGTAATTATTGATAATGCTTTTCCTTGAGCCATTGAGGTTTGTAACACTTCAAACCGTGCAGCTTCATCAAGACGGGATAACAACCGTAAGATGATACGATGAATTCTAATTTCATTGCCAAAATCAAACATTGTGGTATGAGGTTCATCGTCAGAAGGCAACAGTTCTTCTCCCACATCAAAGAAAGCTTCCACAATTGAGGGAATGCAATCAGTGGAAATTTCGTTGAGCTTGCTATCTTCAAGTTTTTCTAAAAATGCCCTAACTTGAGTTGTACCATCAGGACGTATTTGCTCAGACAATTCTATAAGTTTCTTTCCAAATAGCTTGGCATCACAAGCTGAAGCAAGAATGGCTTGAATCTGAGTATTAGATAAATCAGCTTCTGATAAAGTTAAACGGAAGTAGATAGGAAATATTTCGGAACAGCATACACGCTGTTGGCTTTGCCAATTTAATTCTTGTTGTTCATAATAATATCTTTTTCCCCAAGCAGCTTGTAATTTAGGAAAAATAATTTTTACCAAATTTGTAACAGGTTGCTTATCTTTGTCTTGCAATTGCGCAACCCAAGAGTTATGAAACTTTTTCAGTTCATCTAATGAAGAATCTACTTTTCCTACAAAAGCATTTTTGTTTTTCCGAATTATGTCATATACCATCGGGTAAAAAACCCGCAGTGATTCTAAAGCAATAAAATCTACTGGGTTCACTTCGCCTTTCACTACCGGATATGTCATTGTTAGGGTGTCAGTCAGATGAACAATGTCGCGGAGGTTAGTAATGAAGTGGTCTATTCCTTGAAAGTAAACATTGCTCCAGTAGGTTTGGTCAAATACCTCAGCCAGCGGCGTGGATGGGTTTTCCAAATCAGGTTCCTCCAAGTCAGAAACCTGCTGAAGTTCTAGTTCTTCAGCGCTTGGACTTGTCTCATCAAACGGTTGACTGGAGTTGGCGTCCTCGCCGTCATTTGGTGTGCCAATCAGAACACTATCAAGTTTTTCAAAAAGTAGCCGACGAAGTGAAGTTTTATCTGGAGAAGGTAACTCAAAAGCAACTTGAATGGTTTTCTCCAAATATGCTTGTGGTGATGCCTCCTTAGTTTCGCAAAGTGCTTTGCTAACAACTTCTTTATCAAAAACAAGAAGATAGACAACATTAGTAAAATTCGGAATCGCTTTAAAAATGCGAAATAGCTGCTTGATATCCTCTGCGGGAAGCCTATCAATATCGTCAATTGCAACGACTATTCGCCGCTGCTGCTGCACCACTGTGTGTTCAACTTCTTCTTTTAACTCGGAAGCTTCCTTTTCTTGATCGTCAAATATTGTTGCTACTGCCTTGCCAGCTTGAGCGTAAGGCAGGGGAATTTCAGAAATAAGTTTAGCAAAACCGGCTATTCGCTCTTTCAAGCCTCTGGGTACATATGTTACAGAGGTTAAAACGCTGTGTAATTGGTCAAAGAAGCGCCTTGTAATGTCTTGGTTTCCAGTAAACAACCAAGCACTAAAGGGAACGATGATTGGTTGCTCTTCATCAGGCTTTTGCTGGAGATAATGAACTACAAAGTTCAAGAGTGTCGATTTCCCGGAACCCCAAGAACCGTACACTGCAATCACGAACCCTTCAGTAACGGTCATTTTGCAAATACTGTCTGCCAAATGCTTGGCGAAGGGCGCGTATCCTAGTCGGTCTTTTTCTGGTTCAATAAAGAGGTCATCTTGCAGGTGGTTATGAGTTTCAGTCTGTGCCATAAGAAACTTTTCTGACTTGTACTGCAATCGTGACACATATATTAGATAGCGCTATGCCACCCTACGATAGAATTCTGTGCGGTTGGCTTTGCCTGTGCCCCTTGGGCGATCGCCGTACATATCATAGGTATGCCTATACCAGACCAACGATAAAATTTTTAAGCTGAAGTAAATACTTTTTCGCGATGCAAATTAACTGGCAAACTGCTAAAACCTACGAAGACATTCTTTACCACAAAACTGATGGCATTGCCAAAATTACCATCAACCGTCCCCACAAACGCAATGCCTTTCGTCCCAAAACCGTTTTTGAACTGTACAACGCCTTCTGCGACGCCCGCGAAGATACCAGTATCGGCGTTGTTCTATTTACTGGTGCTGGTCCACACACTGATGGCAAATACGCCTTCTGTTCTGGAGGCGACCAAAGCGTACGCGGACAAGCTGGCTATGTAGACGATGATGGCATACCGCGTTTGAACGTGTTGGACTTACAACGCTTGATTCGTTCGATGCCAAAAGTAGTGATTGCCCTTGTCGCTGGGTATGCAATTGGTGGAGGACACGTCCTTCACTTGATTTGTGACCTCACCATCGCTGCTGATAACGCCATTTTTGGACAATCTGGTCCTAAAGTTGGCAGCTTTGATGGGGGTTTTGGTGCTAGCTATCTTGCCCGTGTTGTTGGACAAAAAAAGGCGCGAGAAATTTGGTTTCTCTGCCGACAGTACAATGCAGAGCAAGCACTGTCCATGGGCTTAGTCAATTGCGTTGTTCCTGTGGAACAACTCGAAGCTGAAGGTTTTCAGTGGGCGCAGGAAATTTTAGAAAAAAGCCCGATCGCCATTCGTTGTCTCAAAGCAGCATTTAACGCCGACTGTGACGGGCAAGCTGGTTTGCAAGAACTCGCTGGCAATGCCACTTTACTCTATTACATGACAGAAGAAGGAAGAGAGGGAAAACAAGCATTTCTAGAAAAACGTCCACCTGACTTTCGTCAATATCCCTGGCTACCTTAGAAACACAAAAACCGCGCCTTTTATAAAAGGTGCGATTTTTCATGTGTTGTGTTTTTAAGACCCAGAAATGTTAAAACAGTGTTCAGTTATCAGTTGTCAGTTCATTTTCACACCTGATGTTAGAAGATTTCAACAAGATTTTTTATTTGTTCACGGATGAATTTGTTAAGTTCAGTAGACATTTTTTGGATGAGATGATAACTGTTTACTGTCAACTGATAACTGATTTCAGCCTTTTCACAAACTTAAGTGTCAAAGGTTCGCGCTTTACAAGGTAAAAGTCTAATTTCACTTTAAATGAAAAGAGGCATTAACCAATTAGCTCAAAACAGCACTAAAATGGTGCTTCAGCGATTTGACTTTTCCTGTTTTGACAAACGAACGCTATATTAGTACTGCCTCCGCTTTTGCGTTTTCAGAACAGCTTGTAGTTGCTGTTTCCTCAACAGCAACAAGCGCTCCTTTGTTTAAACCCGAAGCTAAGACAGATGTTGAATTTGGCAAAGCCCAAACATCTTCCAAATTTTCCCAAGAAGGAGCAAACGGTGGCAGCGCTAAAGAACAAGCTTTCCAATTACCCAGTACTGGTGCTCCTAACTGTTGGCAGAACCCGCCACGACGCCCTTCTAGCTTGTAATAACGACAATATTTACAGGCAGAAGTAAGTGATTTCATCTGTTTCATATTTAGTGCCGTTTTGGGCTAATTTTCATCTTTTATTTTGCGTCTATACACAAGGTCGGATTTGAGCCACAACCCGTGTATCTACTAGGTTATAGCGATCCCAAGGAAAAAATTAACTTTATAATGTCTTTATGTTTGTGTCATATTTTTCAATTTTTTTGTTAACAAAGTGAAACATTAATTGCAGCAGGTTAAGCATACTAAATTTTGGCTGAAACTAAATGGGGATCAAAGCTAATTACAAACATAACGATTTAAGCAGCATTTGAACTTCAGCCTTTAGGGACACTTTTTAAAAGGAACTACGCTGTATCTTTTGACAGATTTGGCGTGATGACACAGTCAATTAGCTAGGTTCTAAAGAAGTAAAAGTCTTCTATCTTTCGTAAGAGCAAGCGAATTGCAAAGAAATTACTCTATCTAGGGACTAATCAGAAAACTATTTTGACAGTAGGTTAAGGAAGTTCCTTTCTTAAAAAATATCCAAGTTTTTCTTGTGGGATCGGATTGGGGAGCGTCCTTAAACTGGGCGCTCCGAGATGCCGACTCCACTAAGAGTCGATAATTTATTTGTTAGAAATCTCTAAAAAAAGAAAAAACAGCCAGCCTTATTTCGTTGACTAGTTAACAAGTGTGGCGATGAAAGTTGTAATCAGGGGTGACTTTTTTTGACTGATAACAGTTAACACTTAACCATCAACATCTGTATTCCCCTATACCCTAAGTGAAAGATTGCTTAGCAGCACACACAGAACAGACACCCCAACGCTGAAGTTCGCCTGGTGGGGTGGGACAATCGCACAAAGGACAAAGGGGTAAACCGTGCGATCGCGCTTGCACCGTCCTAGCCCAATCTTGGAAAGCAGCATTGGCGTCCTTGGTTGCGGATGTAACATCATGAGCTACGTTCATCTGATCACCCACGTAACTAGGATGTTCGCGCAGTGACATTGTTTGTTGTTCCTTGGGAGCCTGTTGAGGACGCCGCCATAGGGCTGTAGAAAAACGAATATCGACTAAACCAATCGACAGCTTTTCATTCAACTTTAAAAGCAGGCGCTGGCGCTCGAAAGTTAAGTTCTGTGCCCAAGCTGCGCTAGAAGTTCCTACCCGCAAAACATCGCGTTCAATCGACGAAGGTAGAGTGTGAGCAGCTACTACTGGTCCTACAACTTCAGCCCAACACTTGAGCAAACGTTGAAATGGTTGCTCTTGCCATTCAGCTTGAGCTTCCAAAACCTCTAAAATATCATTAACTGATTTAAACGACATCTAGCCAACAAGAGCGAAAATCGCAGCATACTTCTGCAATATATCTATGATAATTTTCGCTCTTGTTGGCACAAATATATTTTTAGTATTTTAGATAAATCCGGCAGTCTAGGTTTGAGGCAGACAGGCTATGAGTCAAAACCCCCTAGTAGATTCGGGTGAGAAATCTTCCAAAAAAACTGGGTTGAAACCATCACTAGCAGCAGCACTGGCTAGTTTAGAAGTACAGCTAGATCAAGAATTAGCTCGATACCGACGCACACGAAGTGGATATAGGACATTCAGCAAACCCCATGTAGGCATTTCCACAAGCAGTAAACATCAACTCACTGCGATTCATCCAACAAGGGGCAAGACAGAACCACCACTAGAAGACAGTCTCCAGAAATTTGGGCTGGCAACACCAAAAGCCTCCACTCCTAGTGTGGGGCAAGAGGAACTTCTTGTTACCCCAGAAACGAAAATCAACACGCCGAAATCTGTAGCAGAAACTCAAGATCAGGTGCTAGCATCAGCGACAGCACCGGACACTTTGTTGCAACCCCAATCAAATACATCAGTTTCCTCAAAAACACAACACCTGCAATCTGAGCAAGCAACACCAACTGACTCTGCCCAAGGGCAAACCATTCCAGCGCCCAACGCCAGTATTGTGCCTACAAAAGTCAACGAACAAACTCACAGTAAGACTGAAAATGTTCCAGAGTCAGAAGATAACACAGGCAAACAACCAAATGATTATTTGGAATCGTCGGAAGCGCTGTTGCGAAGTTTAGCCGAAGAAGAACCTAAGACTCACAAGTCAACCAATTCTAACGACAGCCTACTCTCACCCTTGGGCATTGGCTCGATGCTACTACTATTATTAGCAAGTCTTACCCTGGGCTATGTAGTATTTAATCCCAAGAGCTTGTCGCAATTTAGTTTCAATGGACTGTTTACACAAAATGCGCCAACGACTGCGGAAAATACAACAGACAATACAGCACAAGCGGGCAAGAATGTTAAAACCGTAGCTCAACCAACTCTCTCGCCCATACCTAAGTATCCCAATTTAGCGACTGACGAGTTTCCAGAGGTGAGAGATCCAAATGATGTCGTTAGCTTAAAACCTAAATCCCAACCAACACCACCAGCATTACCCAACCCAGTTAATGTCCAAAGCCCTAACAATCGAGTCACAGTACCGAATGTACAGCCTCCGGTGGGACTGACTTCCACGCAAGAGACAACGTTAAACCCCCCTCAAACGCCATCAAATACTCAACAAAAACCGGATACACAAATCAAACCGTCAGCAGATGGGTTTTATCATGTGATCACGGATAATCTAGACGATCGCAGTTTTGCTTCTGCACGGCAAATCGTTCCCGATGCTTATTTATCAGCCGATGGTAAATTTATTTATCTGGGTGCCCTCAAGAGCAAAGAGAAAGCACAAGAATTGCTGCAAGAAATACAAGCAAAAGGCATTCAAGCTAGAATTCAGTAGCCTTAAGAGGAGTTGTGGAAAGGGGAAAGGGAATCAATCGGGGTGTAGGTGAGCAATCAAAGAAAAATGATAATTAAAAATATTTTCTCAATCCATAACCCCTTGACCTCTTACACCCTTAATTAACAGTGAATGGAGGTCTAACATGGGACTGATTGACCGTATCAAGCGGGTGATTCGCGCAAACTTCAATAGTTTGGTTGTGGGTGCGGAAGATCCAGAAAAGATTCTGGAAAAAACTGTCTTGGAGATGCAGGAGAATCTGGTGCAATTGCGGCAAGCGGTAGCCCAAGCGATCGCTACCCAAAAGCGCACTGAACGACAAATGGCTCATGCTCAGTCTACAGCAGAAGAATGGTACCGCCGCGCTCAATTGGCTCTCCAACAAGGCAACGAACCTCTAGCACGGGAAGCTTTGACCAAACGCCATGCCTACCAAGAAACGGCACAAGCCCTTGGCACTCAAATAGAGCAACAAAGTGGTATTGTCGCTAGGCTGAAAAAGGATATGCGGATGCTAGAGCAAAAAATTGCCGAAGCAAAAACGAAAAAAGATATGTATATTGCGCGCGCTCGTTCTGCCGAAGCGTCATATAAACTCCAGGAAATGTTGGGCGCGACTTCTAGCATAGACGACATCAAAGCTTTTGAACGTATGGAGGAAAAAGTTTTGCAGCTAGAGGCTCAAACAGAAGCCATCTCCATAACCAGTACAGATGATTTACAAAAGCAATTTGTTTCTTTGGAAGAGGGTGATCAGCTTGATGCAGAACTAGCAGCAATGAAGGCTGAACTTTCTACTGAATCACAAAAAAGACAACAGCTACCGAAAACTCCAGATTTATGAACACTGGGCAATGATTCAATTTGGAGCGTATCTTAAAAAATAAGAACTGGTGAGGAGGACTAATCCAAACCGGAACGATTACATTGAAATAAGTAGCTATGAAATAGTAAAAAAGCTAACTGCCCAACTAGGCGCGTAAATCACAAGAGGAAAAACAGAGTTATGGGATTATTTGATCGCATTAGGCGAGTCGTCAGTGCCAACCTCAACGACCTGGTCAATAAAGCCGAAGACCCGGAAAAGATGCTAGAACAAGCTATCCTGGAAATGCAGGAAGACTTGGTACAGCTGCGTCAGGGCGTAGCACAGGCAATTGCTGCCCAAAAACGTACTGAGAAACAGTATAATGACGCCCAAAACGAAATTAATAAGTGGCAGCGAAATGCTCAACTAGCATTGCAGAAAGGTGATGAGAACTTAGCAAGACAAGCGCTCGAGCGCAAGAAGACTTTTACCGATACTGGCAATGCCCTCAAAACCAGCCTCGACCAGCAAACTGTTCAGGTTGAGACTCTCAAGCGTAACTTAATCCAGCTCGAAAGCAAAATTTCTGAGGCAAAGACCAAGAAAGAAATGCTCAAAGCACGGATTACAGCCGCCAAAGCTCAAGAGCAACTCCAAGGCATGGTGCGTGGTATGAATACCAGCAGTGCAATGGCTGCCTTTGAGCGCATGGAAGACAAAGTTCTCATGCAAGAAGCCCGCGCGCAATCAGCAGGTGAGTTAGCAGGTACAGATTTAGAAAGCCAATTTGCCAAGTTGGAAGGTAGTAGCGATGTGGATGATGAATTAGCAGCTTTGAAAGCGCAAATGTCCCTACCGGGAGGTTCACCAAATCAACCCCAACTACCGCAACAAACAACTGCTCCAAAATCAAATAATAATGAAGTGGTTGATGCCGAGTTGGATTCGCTACGCAAGCAATTGGATCAAATGTAGGCTTTTGAGCAAACAAGTTTTGAGCCAATCCCACGCCACTTGGTTGTGGGATTTTGCTTCATTAATCATAAGTGCTTGATGACTCAGAAATCATTAGTATGATGACTAGGGCACAAATCGCGGTCAATTGAGGTAGTTGACTGCCAACAGATTGGGATAAAGTATTTTGTGTGCCTACGAATGAACGATGCCACCTGATAGAGATAGCCATGAGTAAGGGTGTTATATCCATAACTGATGCTGAGTTTGAAACGGAAGTGTTGCAAGCCAATCAACCGGTATTGGTTTACTTTTGGGCTTCCTGGTGCGGACCTTGTCAATTGATGTCACCCCTGGTAAACTCGGCAGCCACTACCTACAGCGATCGCCTCAAAGTGGTAAAAATGGAAGTTGATCCTAACCCGGTCACAGTCAAGCAGTACCAGGTAGAAGGTGTACCAGCCCTGCGACTCTTTCAAGGAGATAAACTTTTGGTATCCACTGAAGGAGTCATCAGCAAAGACAAATTCCTCAGCCTGTTAGATTCTCATTTAAATAGTAATTAGTTATGAGTCATGAGTCCTTTGTGCAATTGCCAAATGACTCACGACTTATAACAAAGGACAAAGGACTAAAAATGCAGATTGCCAAGCGTTTACAACCCCTGCAATCAAATGTATTTCTTGATATGGACAAAGCCAAGGCAAAGGCTTTGGCTGCAGGACAAGAGTTAATTGATTTGTCACTTGGATCTTCGGATCTACCACCCCCAGCGCACGTCATCGAGACGATCGCCCAATCTCTGTACAACCCAAGTACCCACGGCTACTTGCTATTTCACGGTACCCTAGACTTTCGCCAAGCCGCCGCCAGGTGGTATGAGCAAAAATTCGGTATTAGCGTCAATCCAGAAACAGAGGTACTGCCCCTGATTGGTTCCCAAGAAGGTACGGCTCATTTACCTCTAGCAGTTCTCAACCCAGGTGATTATGCCCTGTTGCTTGATCCGGGTTACCCCTCTCATATGGGGGGAGTTCACTTCGCCTCTGGGCAAATTCACGCAATGCCATTGCTGGCAGAAAACGATTTTTTACCAGTCTTTGCCGATATTCCCGCACCTGTCTTGGCACAGTCGCGGATGATGGTCTTAAGCTATCCTCATAATCCTACCACCGCGATCGCACCTTTATCCTTCTTTAAAGAAGCCGTTGCTTTTTGTCAGCAACACAATCTCGTCCTAGTTCACGATTTTCCTTACGTGGATTTGGTATTTCAGGAAACAGGGAAGGGCAAAGACCAATCCCTTGCTCCCTCGATTTTGCAAGCTGACCCAGATAAAAGCGTCTCAATTGAATTTTTTACCCTCTCCAAGTCATATAATATGGGCGGCTTCCGTGTTGGTTATGCCATCGGTAATGCCGAATTGATTCGTGCTTTACGTAAAATCAAAGCAGCAATTGATTTTAATCAGTACCGAGGGATTTTAAACGGGGCTATAGCTGCCTTAACTGGTCCACAAAATGTGGTCACAGCCACTGTCGAAACCATGCGCCAACGTCGAGATGCCTTTGTAGGTGCTTTGCATCGTATTGGCTGGTATGTTCCAACTCCCAAGGCAACAATGTATGTTTGGGCAAGGTTACCAGAACCGTGGAGTCGAAATTCTGTAGAGTTTTGTACTCAGCTTGTGCAAAAAACAGGGGTAGCCGCCTCACCCGGTGGTGGTTTTGGTAAATCTGGACAAGGATATGTCCGCTTTGCTTTAGTGCATGACACACCCGTGTTAGAAACCGCTGTAGAGAAAATTGCCAAGTTTTTGTGAACAGTGAGTTATCTTCTTTGCAAGTTCGAGATATTGGAGAACAAGGTCTTTTAAAAAGATTACAACGCTTTTGTCCTCCAGAAATTATCGGGGATGATGCTGCTGTAGTTCCTACTGAACCAGGGCAATCTCTGGTAGTGACAACTGATGTGTTAATTGATAGCGTCCATTTCAGTGAAATTACGACTTCAGGAGAAGATGCGGGTTGGCGATCTGCTGCTGCTAATTTGTCAGATTTAGCAGCAATGGGTGCTTCCCCATTAGGAATTACTGTCGGGCTAGGACTTCCTGGAGATGTTTCCGTCAGTTGGGTAGAGCAATTGTACCAGGGAATGACACAATGCCTGCAACAGTACAATACCCCAATAGTCGGCGGTGATATCGTGCGATCGCCCACAACGACCATAGCTATTTCCGCTTTTGGTCAAGTTTCGCCGTTACGTGTCATTCGCCGCAACAGCGCGAAAGTGGGAGATGCGATAGTTGTCACAGGTGTTCATGGGGCTTCATCGGCTGGCTTAAAATTACTGCTGCATCCCGAATTAGGGCAAAATCTTAGTGAGAGCGATCGCGCAACATTGATCCAGGCGCACCAAAGACCCAAACCCCGACTAGATGTCTTACCAATTCTCTGGGAAATTTTAGAGACCCACCATGACGCGTCTTTATCATCCCAAATCCGGATAGCTGGTATGGATAGCAGTGATGGCTTAGCAGATGCTGTGGTACAAATTTGCCGTGCTAGTGGTGTTGGTGCTGTCGTTGAACGCATGTCAATTCCTTTACCAACAGCATTCAATCACTGGCTGACAAAAGAACAAGCACTGGAATATGCTCTATATGGTGGCGAAGACTTTGAGTTAGTACTGTGCTTGCCAAAAGAACCAGCTTATGATTTTGTGCAACAGATAGGCAACGGCGCGGCTGTTGTCGGCACAATTACAGCTGAGTCAACAGTAATTTTGCATGATCCAACACAAGAATACCCCGATCAAGATTTACAACTTGGTCGGGGATTTCAACATTTTGATCATTAGTCAATAGTCATTAGTCATTAGTCAAAGACTCTAATGACTGTTGACTATTTAACCCATTTTTCGGCGACTAACTCTGCCAAGTCAAGAACTCGTTGGCTGTAGCCCCACTCGTTGTCATACCAAGCCATGACTTTGACTAAGTCACCACCCATGACAAACGTCAAGTTGGCATCGACAACGGAAGAGGCATCAGTACCTTGATAATCGGATGAGACCAGGGGTAGTTCGCTGTAGTCCAAAATGCCTTTAAGTTCACCTTGAGAGGCATCTTTAAGGGCTTGGTTGACTTCCTCAGTAATAGTGGGTCTTTCAACCTGTATGACAAAATCCACCATCGAAACGTTTGGGGTGGGTACGCGCAACGCCACACCATTCAGCTTGCCTTTGAGAGCTGGTAGTACCAGCGCTACAGCTTTTGCTGCACCAGTGGAGGTAGGCACAATGTTGATCGCTGCAGCACGTGCCCGCCGCACATCCCGGTGAGACGCGTCTAGTAAGCGTTGGTCACCAGTGTAGCTGTGAGTGGTGGTCATCGTGCCTTTGATAATACCAAATTTCTCGTGCAACACCTTAGCAATGGGAGCTAAGCAGTTGGTTGTACAACTGGCGTTACTGATGACGTTGTGTTTTTCGTGGTCATAGTCGTGATGATTCACGCCAACCACAAAAGTCCCATCTTCGTTCTTCCCAGGGGCGGTGATCAGCACCTTCTTAGCACCAGCGTTGATGTGCTTCGTTGCCCCTTCTTTGGAAGTGAAAACCCCTGTTGCTTCAATAATTAAGTCAATTTCCCAGTCTTTCCAGGGCAAGTTTTCTGGGTTGCGGTCAGAGACACACTTAATGGTCTTACCGTTAACGATGATAGAGTTATCATCGGCACTAATGTCATCATTCTTTAACTTCCCTAGCATCGAGTCATACTTGAGCAGGTGAGCGTTGGTTCTAGGGTCGGATGTGTCATTAATAGCGACGAGGTCGATATTACTATTTTGTCTACCTAACCAACAACGTGCAAAGTTACGCCCGATGCGCCCGAAACCGTTAATTGCAACTCTAATCACAGCGTCTTGCCCTCTGTATATTTAGACCTTACAAAATCCTACTAATGACCCAGATCATACCGCAAAGGGGGGAGTATTTATAACTATAAAGTGTTAGATTCTCAAAAAAATAAATATTTTCTTCCTACCCGTTTGTATACAGGTTGTGATTCTCAATATAAAGCCTGACTGATTCTGGAACTAAGTAGCGAATTGATTGGCGTTCGCGTAAGCCTGGCGGC
This sequence comes from Scytonema sp. HK-05, assembly GCF_963872035.1. Lineage (NCBI taxonomy): Bacteria > Bacillati > Cyanobacteriota > Cyanophyceae > Nostocales > Scytonemataceae > Scytonema > Scytonema sp. HK-05. The sequence continues at coordinate 14,835 of NZ_CAWMYC010000174.1, read as the reverse complement.
ACCGGAGGACTCAGCGGGCGCTCTGCGCCATCGCGGCAAAGGTTACGAATGAGACTTGACGAAAGCCCTACTAAAGGGATATGCAATAAGTGCCACTGTATGCTGACTGTCTGTTGTGTCAGTTTTTGTTCCACTTCCTTGCAGATTAACTCACTTTGAGCTATATTCTCACCACCTGGTAGTCGGGGTGCAATTAACCAATCACACAATTGTGCTAATTCTTGTCCACGATACCAACGAGGTAAGGTTTGAAATGTATCCAAACCAACAATCCAGTACCAGTGAGTATTGGGGTACTCAGCAGACAAGTCAATCAGGGTGTCGATCGCATAAGAAGCTCCACGACTTTTCTCAACTAGTGATACAGTAAACCCCGGGTTGTCTGCGATCGCTCGTTGCACCATCTCGACTCGATGTTCAAATAAAGCCGCCTGTTTATGAGGAGGATTTTGTGAAGGCACCCAAATGACTTGTTCTAGAGGTACTTGATGCAATGCTGTTTGTGCTAAGACAAGGTGTCCCCAATGAATTGGATCAAAAGTGCCACCAAAAATTCCCAATCGTTGCATCCACTCACGTCCAAGCTTTATGCAATTGAAAAGAAGTTTATCCAGCAGTTTACCATTGTAGCAAGTTCTAGCAAATGACCCAAAAATATGTATTTTCAGTTACAATGATTTGTTTCCCGATCTGGGAGAAATATTCCGAATAAACATAATATATCTGTTCATAAAGAGAAAAAATCACTAACAAGGGTAAAATCGATTTGAATGAAAAAACAAGAGCGAAAAACTCAACTTATCAATAGTGAAAAGGATACAGAGGTGGTATCGGTAAAAATTGAATTCCTGTTATGATACGCGTGTCATTTAGGATGATTCTGTGGTGTGGTGATAGAGGAAAAATAAATGAACAATACTGTAGACTTTAGCGGTAGACCGTTCCATTTCATTGGTATTGGCGGCATAGGTATGTCTGCTCTAGCGTATGTGCTAGCAAAGCGCAATTTGCCAGTATCAGGATCGGACATTCGTCTAAACCAGATTACCCGACAATTAGAATCTATCGGAACTCATATTTTCGGCAAGCAAGAGGCAAGTAATATCGAGTTCTTTCGTTCTTTTTCTCAGCCTAATGGAATAGTAGTAAACACTCAAGAAGAATTACCAGCTTTTGAGCAAGCAAAACTGCCTCAAGTAATTTGTTCGACAGCAATTAACACAACTAATTTAGAGTACAAAGCTGCATTAGAATTGGGTTGCCCAATTTTTCATCGGTCTGATGTACTAGCAGCGTTAATCGCTGAATATTACAGCATTGCTGTAGCAGGAACCCACGGTAAAACGACAACGAGTAGTATGATTGGCTATATGCTACTCAAAGCAGGTGTTGATCCAACGATTTTAGTAGGTGGAGAAGTTAATGCTTGGTCAGGCAATGCCCGAATTGGGCAAAGTCGATACTTGGTGGCAGAAGCAGATGAATCAGATGGTTCCTTGGTCAAACATACTCCCGAAATAGGCATTATCACCAACATAGAATTAGATCATCCCGACCACTACGACACGTTAGAGGAAGTGGTTCAAACTTTTCAGACATTTGCCAAGGGCTGTAAAACTTTGATAGGCAGCATTGATTGCGCGACGGTACGCGATCGCTTACAACCCACGATTACCTACAGCTTGTATCCTGATACTGGCGCTGATTACAGCGTCACCAACGTAGACTATAGAGCCGATGGCACCACAGCTCTTGTTTGGGAAAGAGGTAAGGCTCTGGGCGTGTTAAATTTGCGCTTACTAAGTAAGCACAACCTCAGCAATGCTTTATCAGCAGTGGCGGTTGGTCGGATATTGGGGTTAGAATTTGGAGAAATTGCAAAGGGTCTTGCTAGCTTTGAAGGCGCAAGACGACGTTTTGAATTTCGGGGTGAAGCTAATGGCATCACTTTTATTGACGACTACGCCCATCACCCGAGTGAAATTCGCGCTACTCTCGCTGCTGCACGCCTACAGGCAAGATCACACCAGAGAGTCGTTGCCATTTTCCAACCGCATCGCTATAGCCGCACACTCACCTTTCTGGAGGAATTTGCTCAATCGTTTAGTCATGCTGATTTAGTTGTCCTCACTGACATTTATAGTGCAGGCGAGCCAGATCTCGGGCAAGTCAGTGGTGAAAAACTAGCTAGTGAGGTGGCTAAGCAGCACTCACAGGTGATATACCAACCAATAGCCTTAGTTAGCAAGTACTTGCAGCAAACTCTGCACCGTGGAGACTTAGCACTGTTTTTAGGAGCTGGGAATCTCAATCAAGTGATTCCCGAAGTCATGGCGACACTATGCCCGCCAGTTCAAGCAACTTCCTAAAGAAGATGACTTACGCAATAAGAGGGAGTTCTGCTTTATGCAAGATTATTTCCCTCAATCGCATAGTGTCCGTCTAGCAATAGTTACATTGCTTCTCGCTGTTGTCGTATTTTTACGGCATACATATAAACATCAAAATTTAGCTCATTCTAGAAAATATGACTATCTCCCAGGCAGTTGCTAATGTCTGCAAAGTTTCTGGCATGACAAACACCAGACAGCTAACATCTAATAATTCCATCGAAACTAAGGAAATTTATTTACCCGGTACTGATTGCGTTATTAAATCCCAAGTCTCTCTGGCAACATATACTTCTTACAGGGTTGGTGGACCTGCTCAGTGGTGTGTTGCTCCTCGAAATCTAGAGGCGATGCAAGCCAGTATTCAGTATGCAAAAGTACATGAATTAGCAGTAACGATACTAGGCTCAGGTTCTAACTTGCTTGTAAGTGATTGTGGGATATCAGGTTTAGTGATTGTGACTCGCCATCTGCGCCATAGCCATTTCGATCCCCAAACAGGTCAACTAACTGTAGCAGCAGGAGAACCAATACCAGCTATTGCATGGCAAGCCGCAGAGCAAGGATGGCAAGGATTCGAGTGGGCTGTTGGTATCCCTGGAACGATTGGGGGTGCTGTAGTGATGAATGCAGGAGCACATAATAGTTGTATCGCAGATATATTAGTCAGTGCTGAGGTACTTTTACCTAATGGTACTTTGGAAACTGTTAGCAAAGAACAGTTGAGCTACAAATACCGCACCTCGAATCTGCAAGGAAGCGATCGCATCGTCACCCAAGCCACTTTTCAACTTCAACCCGGGGCAGATCCAGCCCAAGTTTTGGCAGCTACCAAACAGCACAAACAGCATCGACTCAACACTCAACCTTATCACCTGCCCAGTTGTGGCAGCGTCTTCCGTAATCCGAAACCTTACGCCGCCGGCTGGTTAATTGAACAAACGGGTTTGAAAGGCTACCAAATTGGCAAAGCGCAAGTTGCACAACGCCATGCTAATTTTATCGTCAACTGTGGTGGGGCTAGCGCTTGGGATATTTTCAATCTCATCCGTCATGTCCAACATCAGGTACAAGAACGTTGGTCTGTTGTGTTAGAACCAGAAGTAAAAATGATGGGAGAGTTTCAACCTGCTTCTTGAATAATATCAGGTTCTGTTAATTAATTATTCACAATTTCCACAACACCCTTCCTTGCATCCCCCCGTTTACGGGGGGAAGATAAGGAATAGCTTTTTTTGCTTGAGCGGTTTAAGACTCTTAGAAGTCCGATTGCTCGCGCTTAAGCTGTTTCAGCAGACCTTCACAACCATCAACGAGTAGGTCAATAACCAGATCAAATCCCTTTGTCCCACCATAGTAAGGGTCTGGAACTTCCTTGAGATTGTGCCTAGAGCAGAAATCACATATTAACTGTACTTTCTGGTTATATTTTCCCGTTGGATCAAGATACAGGATGTTCTGATAATTCTCTCGATCCATCGCCAAAATCAAATCAAAGTTCTCAAAGTCAGACTTTTGGAATTGGCGTGCTTGACCACGTAATTTTATTTGCAGTTTTTGAAACGCTGCAGCACTCATACGTGAGTCAGGTGGGCTACCAATGTGATAACTGGATGTTCCAGCAGAGTCGCAGACAATGCGTTCGCTCAATCCACCCTGCTCGATCAGATAGTTCATAATGTTTTCTGCCGCTGGCGAGCGGCAGATGTTCCCTAGGCAGACAAACAGCAGCTTGTAAGGCATATGTATTGCGCTTCCCATTCGTCCATAGTCAACAGCCTACAGTCTAGAGTTTAAGCAATTTTGACTCTTGACTCTTGAGTGTTGACTAAAATCCTGGAAGCTCCAGCCCACTGGTCAATTCTTCCATGCGTTCGCGCATTGCTGTAGTGGACTTGTTATAGGCGTCTTTCATTGCTGCTGTTACGAGATCAGAAAGGACTTCTGCTCCTTCGTTTAAAGCATCAGGAGAGATTTCCACTCGCCGGGGTTCTTGGTTACCGCTAACAACGACCTTAACTAAACCACCGCCAGCCTCTCCTAGAATCTCCATTTGCTCCAATTCTTCTTGGAGTCGCTTTGCGCCTTCTTGAACTTGCTGCGCTTTTTTAAAGGCGTCAGCCAGTTCTTTCATTTTTCCCAAGCCAAAACCAAATCCCTGTCCTTTTCCTGTCATAATCTATTGTCCACGTGTGCTTTGAATAACAAATCAAATTCAATTATAGATGTGGTGGGTCAAATGCTTGCGTTTTACTCATGTTACACTTTCCAGCCCTTTGCGTGTCACTTTCGCAGCAGGCAAAATTCACAACGCTTGCTTTATATAGATTACAGCTTCTGGAGAGTTTTGTCGTTTGAGAATTGACAAATACTCTCAAACCCTTAGAATATAAAAGTTTTACCTATGAAAGTTTTTCCAGTCTGACATAACATAAAAAGGATATCACTCTTTTCTCATTTTGCTGAGACGATAACACACCTATCCTTAAATATGGGGACAAGTTGCCAAGCACAAATTTCTTCTCACAGAACAAATGAGTATTTATCCTTAGTTTGCTTTGATTTGCTGATGAAATCAACTAAACTTCACCTCGAATAATCTTGTAGCTTTTCCAAGCAACCCATAAACTTACACCCTCCCATCATAAAGTTTAAACTTTTTAGTACAGCTTCATCGTCTAAGTGTGACATTTTTTTAACAAGAGCTTGGCATTGATTGATACCGAAATTTTCAATAACTTATATTAATTCTGTATATTATTATTCTAGGTCTTGGCAAAGCGATCGCGGGCATTGGGTAAAATCCGTATGGCAACGCTACACTTTATTTAATGTGGCTTCATGAGTTTATTCTCAGGGGCTGCCTATCAAATAAAAATTGCGCTACGCGTAATGTAGTCAAGCCTTATTGGACGTGAATCTACCAATTACAAGTAACAACAGCAATCGCATAAGGTAGCGCAACTACATCTGCAACTCGTGCAGGAGCCAATGTGCTGAGTTCCTATTTGCTAAAGGATAGTCTAATCAGAATCAAGTAGCGTTGTCTATCGATGGATTTTGATGGCAACTGTTATGGTGTGGTAAAACTAAGGTGAGTCTTGCTCACACAACGCTGATGATATGAGAGACATAAAGCTTTTATGGCTTTACCCCATGCCCAAGCATACACAAACATATCAAAAGTCTATTAAGTAGATAAAGTTGAACACGGTTGCTGGAAAAATACAAAATATGACTATAGACGGTAGTAAACAAGAGAGTTATAGAGAGATATTAGTTATAGTTAGTTTGCAAGCCAAGGAAAAAACTCTCATCAGAGTGAAGTACCTCTTAGGTACAACATTCAAAGCGGCAAGGAATAGATTTTTATCGTTTCTGATTAGTCAAATGTTTGATTTTTTTCCAAAGCTATATATCTAGTACAAGAAGGCAGGTATGCGATCGCCAGCTATGCTAAAGATGCAAATGCTAACAACATTAGCTTTTTGTGGGTTTTTAACCGTCGGATTATTCCCACCATAAGGTACTAAATTTTTTTCAACTCAGATTTTATTCAACACTACTCTCATGTAAAAATGTAATTTTTTATACAGAGAGATGCAACGTTAAAGTGTAGTCGGTTGATAGTAAGTTTAACATTGTTAACCTTAAATAGGGATTTAAGATTGATTTTATAAATTAACTATGAGTGGAGTTATCATCTGGTAATCCTGTCATAGTATGAAACATAAGAGTACTATTCTTACCTGTGTTTACCTATAGTGCTTACAGAAGCAAACTTCTTAGTAAAAAATGCTAGGGGTGTACTGTCCATGCCCTTGACGATCCTTGTAGTGGATGACGACCTGGGCACTCGTCTGTCTATCAGCGATTATCTTGAGCTGTCTGGCTATTCAGTAATCACAGCTGATGATGGACAAGAGGCTTTGGCGATGGTGGAGGAGTACCATCCTGATTTGATGGTCACTGATATCGTCATGCCACGAATGAACGGATATGAATTAGTACGGCGGGTGCGTCAACAGCCTGAGTTCCGTTTGTTGCCTGTTATATTGCTAACAGCGCGAACTAAGACCCAGGAAAGAATCCTAGGCTACCAGTCAGGATGCGATTTGTACTTGCCCAAGCCTTTTGAACTGGAAGAGTTAGCCGCAGCAATTCGCAATCTTTTGGAGCGAGCACAAATTATTCAATCACAGTACGGTTTTTCTCATCAAGAAAATTGGGGGACTCCCGCCCCAACAAAATCGTTGGGTGCCCATCACTCCCAGTTAACTGATATTCAAAAATCCCAGATGTTCTCTGAGTTGACCTCAAGAGAGCAGGAAGTCTTAGAACTTTTGACTCATGGTCTTTCTAATGCTGAAATGGGTCAGCAGTTGCACCTGAGTCCTCGGACTGTGGAAAAGTATGTTAGCAGTTTATTGAGAAAAACAGAAACCAACAATCGAGCAGAATTAGTCCGGTTTGCGATTAAGCATGGTTTGGTGGAATAGCAATCAAAAGTCCTATTTTCCCTCACTCCAAACTAACCTCTAATCCTTCGCAGCATTTATTAGCAAGGGTTTACGCAAGTATTCTATTACACAACTGGTGCTGATACTACACCCTTAGCCTCCAACACTGAAGCAACTCGTAATATCACCGCTTCATTGTACGGTGCAGCTATCAACTGTACGCCTAAAGGTAGAGCATTTAGACGTTGAATTGGGACTGACAACACAGGCAAGCCGATAAAAGATAATGGTTGAGTAAATAACCCTAGATGGGGACGAACGAGAATTTCCTGACCATCTAAAACCATCGTTTGTTGACCAATCAACGGTGCAGAAATTGGTGTGGTTGGGGCAAGAATAACATCTACCTTTTGAAAGATTTCTGTGACTCTATCTCTATACCATCTTCTAAAACGTTGTGCCTGAATGTACCAGTTACTCGGTATTAAGGTACCAGCAAGAAAGCGATCGCGTGTTGCGGGATCAAAATCTTGGGGGCGCGATCGCAATTTCTCGAAATGTAAATTCGCCCCTTCACAAGCTGTAATCACAAACGCTGCTGCACGGGCGCGATGTGCTTCAGGTATTGTGACATACTCGGTTACATCCAAAGCATCAGCAACTCTTTGTACTGCTTCCAATGCTTCAGGACTTGCGCCTTTTGTAAAATAATCACCTGCAATGGCAATTCTTATACCATCGATATTTTCTACAGACGCGCCCTGATTTTCTACAGACGCGCCAGGTTGCGTCTCTACAGGAGGGCGTTTTGTACAAACTGGATCTCGTTCATCTTCTCCCTGAAGCACATCAAACGCGGTAGCAATATCCCGCACCGAACGGGCAAAGGGTCCAATGTGGTCTAAACTGCTGGAAAATAATGCTACTCCAGCACGAGACAACCGCCCATAAGTGGGTTTCAAACCAAAAACACCACACAAAGCCGCAGGGACGCGAATCGAACCATTCGTATCAGAACCCAACGTCAACGGAACCAAACCCGCTGCGATCGCCGCCGACGAACCACCCGATGAACCACCAGCAACCCGCTTTAAATCATGGGGATTATGGCTAGCACCATAATGTGAGTTTTCTGTCACGAACCCATAGGCGTATTCATCCATATTTAAAGCGCCTACAAGAACTGCTCCCGCTTGTTTCAGCCTTGCGACTGCTGTTGCATCTTCAGTTGCTGGAGGGTTTTCAGCGTTGATTTTTGCACCTGCAAGCGTTGTTAAACCAGCGATATCGAAAAGGTTTTTGACAGCAAAAGGGACGCCAGCTAAAGAACCAGGATTTTTACCTTGGGCAATTTCCCCATCAATTTTTTCTGCATCTGCCAAAGCAGTTTCAGCAGTCACAGTTGTAAAACAATTGAGTTCATTATCTCTGGCGGCAATTCTTTGTAAAGCAGCTTTGGCAACTTCCACCGCACTCACTTTACCTTCTTGCACAGCCGTCGCTATTGCCACAGCATCAGCTTGTTCTAAATTCATGGTTCAAACGTAGGGGCAGCTTCAATCTCTTCTGGTAAGGGAAACTCATTCACAACTTGGGCGATCGCCTTAATTCTCTCAAAATTTGCCACCACCCCATCTCGATACTCATCCCTCAATTGCAGATCCAACAACAAAGCCATCAAATCCACATACTCCCCCACATCAAACCCCTTATCTTCCATCTCTCCTCCTCTTTTCCTTGGCGTCTTGGCGAGGCCAGTCGCCTCAAGTCGGGGAACCCGCCCACGGCGCTGGCTCGTCTTGGCGGTTCGTTAATTCCCTACAGTCCGCCCAGTCTGATTTGCAATCACCGCAATCAGTTCTCCCGGTTCCACAGGTTTGGCAATATGAGATTGGAAGCCTGCTAAAAGAGCTGCCTTGCGATCCTCTGCCCTAGCATAAGCAGTTAGTGCAACAGCCGGAATCCGTCCACCTTGATTTGATTCAAGCGAACGCACCCGTTGCAGCAGCACGTAGCCATCCTGTACTGGCATACCAATATCACTAATGAGAATGTCAAAGCGTAAGTCAGACGTTTGCTCTTTCAACGCCGCTATCACCTCATCTGCAGTTGCCACTGCCACAACTTCAGATCCACATTCTACAAGAATTTGAATCAGCAACTCACGAGCATCCACTTCATCATCCACTACTAATATTCGCAGACCATCCAGTCTGGGAGTGCAATCGAACGGTAAGGAACCCCCTACGGTAGGATGTACCCGTTCCGATTCTTCTATCTTGATGCTGACAGGACTTATCGGTAGCTTCACAGTAAACGTTGTTCCCTGTCCTTCCCCCGGACTTGCGACATGAACTGAACCACCATGCAAGTCAACGAGGTGACGCACAATCGATAACCCCAATCCCAAACCGCCAAAAGAACGAGCCATTGAGCTATCAGCCTGACGGAAGCGGTCAAAAACATAAGGAAGAAACTCAGGGCTTATTCCCTGACCTGTATCCGCCACAACAATTTCCACATAAGATTGGACGCGTTCCAAGCGAATCTGTACCCGTCCACCTTTGGGTGTAAACTTCACGGCATTTGACAGCAGGTTCCAAACAACTTGCTGCAAGCGGTCAGAATCGCCAAAAACTGGTCCAGCAGCAGGATCAAGTACAGGTTGAAGTCGGATGTTTTTTGCCAGAGCAGCAGGACTTACTGTATCAATTGCTGCTTCAATTACCGACAATAGATCCACCGCACGAACGTTCAGGCGTAGTTTCCCTTGGATGATGCGGGAAACATCGAGTAAATCTTCAACCAGTTGTGCTTGTGCCCTGGCATTGCGTTCAACGGTTTCCAGCGCACGGGCTGTGCCTGCTTCGTCAAACTTCCTGGTACGCAACAGAGTCAGCCAACCAAGCATCGCATTGAGGGGCGATCGCAACTCATGGGAAAGAACGGCAAGGAACTCATCCTTCATCCGATTTGCCGCTTCTGCTGTCGCCCGCGCTTTTTGCTCAGCCAGTAACAGGCGATCGCGCTCAAGTTCTGCTTTTTTGCGTTCGCTCATGTCCAGCACAAATGCGACTCCATTAACTTGGGAATTGTCCATCAAGGCTACACCTAAGACAATTGGCACCCGTGTACCGTCTCGTTGGACGTACTCCTTCTCGTAAATACTGGAAACTCCGGTGGCAAAGGTTTCCTCTATCGCGCGGTCATCCAGATCCTTGTATTCTGGTGGAGTCAGTGAGCGCCAGTTAATTTTGCTTAGCGCATTAAACTCCTGACGGCTGTAGCCAACAAGACGCAGGTAGGCATCGTTGGCATCAGTGATGAAGCCGTCTACATTCCAGAAAGCAACTCCCACGATATTAGACTCAAAAAAGCGTCTAAACTTGGCTTCGCTTTGTTGAAGTGCTGACTGCGCCCGTTTCCGTTCAGTCACATCGCGAAAGTAAACTGCAAGCCCTTCAGCGCTAGGATACACCCTAATTTCCAGCCAGCAGTGTAATACCTCGCTGAACTCCTCCAACTCAATGGGAACTTGTTGGGCGATCGCTCGATGAGCTTGTTGATAAAAAGTATTGCCGATTAACTCCGGATAAACATTCCATAACTGCTTACCAAGCAGTTCTTCAGGTGGTTTTTGCAAAAGCCGTGCAGCTTCCTGATTCACGTAGGTGTAGCGCCACTCACGATCAAAGGCAACAAACGCTTCTGTTATGCTTTCCAGAATCCTCGTGATGCGGTTGTTAGCCGCTTGCAGAGCTTTTTCTGCCTGTACACGCTCTGTGATCACCTCTGTAAAAATAATGATGCCACCAATTTCATCAGCACGGTTTCGCCAAGGATGGATTTCCCATTTCACCCAATCGATTGAGCCATCAGCACGGGGGAATAGTTCTTTGTCGCATTTGCGAACCTCCCCAGCCAAACACGAAGCATGAATTTCTCGCCAAGAGTCAGGAATTTCGGGAAAGACTTCGTAATGAGAGCGACCGATAATATCTTGCTCATTCAACTGTAAATCGGTCAGCCATCGTTGGCTCACAAGAAGATATCGCATCTGGTTGTCAAGCATGGCAATAGCTGCCGGCGCATGCTCGACAAACAACCGCAACTGTTCCTCTCTGACTTGTAGCGACTTTTCAATCTGCTTGCGCTCAGTCAGGTTGCTCACCATAGCGAGTCCGCCTTGAAATTCTCCCGATTCACCCAATATTGGAGTCGTTGAAACCAGCGTCCATAAATTAGAGCCATCCCGACACCGAAACCGAAAGTCGAATCGCTGTTTCATCCCCTGCTTCAGTCGGGCTATGTACCGCTGTGCTTCCACCTGAGCTACTTGATCCATAAAGTCGAAAATCGGACGCTGCAGCATTTCCTCCACGCTATAGCCCAACATCTGCGCCAATTGCGGATTAACATACTCCGTACGCAACTGACCATCAAATAACCAGATTCCTTCACCCGCCGTCTCCACAATGTGACGATACCGTACTTCAGCCGCTTGTAACCTTTCTAAGCTCACTTCAGCCCGTCGCTTCGCAGTTCGTAACGCCTCACATAGCACACTAAAGAGGATTCCCTGAAGTGCGAACAGGACGAGCCTCATAGTGTTGGGCAGATCGAGCGCCAGCGAATAAATTGGCTGTATAAAGAAATAGTCGCTAATCAGAACAGACAGGAAGGTAGATAGTAGCCCCGCTCTCACGCCTTTGTACCATGCACTCACCATCACCGCCCCAAAAAACAGTAAAAAAGGCGTTTTAGTCATGGCAAGCCAAGGATCTAGCGCCAGCATAAGTACTAGCGCCACACCAACACAGAGTCCAGCAACGCTGTATTGCTGTAGCCGAGAGCGGGTAACTTTTAGCATTTAATTGTTGATTGTTGTCTTTAGTAGCTAGCTCTAACTTTGTTTAATTTACAACAGATATCTGATTTTCACATTTACCTTAAGAGTTATTTTTTGATTTTATTGTGTTCGGTTCGCTCCACTTAATTCTGCTACAAACCAACTTTGAGACCTACGTTTTCGACCTTTTCAAGTTGCAAGGACTTCAGCCGCTATCTCCTAGTATTTATTCTATTTCATGAGGGAATTCAAACAAGCCATCTTCACCGTGTTCAAAATCAATGACCTTAAAGACAGCATCAATATTCAAAGCACCATAAATGTGAGGAAATAGTTCGTTCTCCTCAACTCCTTCATAGCGAATTTCAGCTTTCACTTTATCATAGTCGATATAAAGAAGTACTAATCCCTTTTGATTGTGAAAGAAGGTATTTGCAACTTTGATGAGTTGTGTTGGAGTGGAACAGTGGATAAAGCCTTCAGAGTCGAGGGTATCACCGCGATATGTTTTTACGAGTTTTGCTTGTTCCCATTGTTCGTGTTGGGTGATATGTAAGATAGTGTTCATTGAGATTTTTTTAATATACTTTCCTAAGGTGGGCAGTACCCACCCTATTCATTATTTATCAGATTGGACAATTTTACAAATCTCATCGAGAATAAAGTCATGTTCAACAGGTTGCTCAGGACAAAATTCTAAATAGAGTTGATTATGATAAGGAGTGACTGATGATGTACATATCTGAATTTTCAGCTTTCCTTTCTGCCAGCAATGACCACCAACTTTTAGAAGCTGACATTCTGTAACATAATTGTGTTGAATTTCCTTTAAATTTATCTTTTTTTGACCAATAGATAGTTTACTTAAAAATTCCAGCATTGAAACCCCAGGATATAAACTTGTGTATTCATAAATATGCTGCTGCAATTTATTTCTAATTTCTTCCTCAATCAACTCTTTTAATCTACTGACCATAAAAGAATCTTTTTCCAGGAGTATGACATCATCATCACATTCTAGTGGTGTAAATTTTTCATTCATATTAATGCCAGTTTCAGTCGTTGAGTCAGTTATGTATACCTCATAATTTAGCCTCACTTCATAGCAGATTCTGCCAAATTGCTGACATCAACCCAGTGAAAATATTGATAAGAGAAACGCTAGAAACTTCTGACTTTTATCGATGGTTATGAAAGTAACACTCAAACTGCAGATGCACGCGGGTCTACGGGGATAATCAGAGATAATTTATCTATGTGTATCTGTGGTTTCATCTTCAAAAATTTGACTTATATAGCAATCCGAAATCATTTGTGAAAAAGAAGATCCCCGACTTCTCTAAGAAGTCGGGGATCTGTGTCTTTTTTCAGTAAGAACGGCTTTAGTCCTTGCTTTAGAGGAAGAGGACTAAAGTCCTCACTACGAATTTAGGATTCATGTGGAATACATACATCTGGGGCGCACAAATTTGGAAATTGAAGTGTTGTCACTGTTAGCGTATCCAAATCTAGCCGGCGGATAGCGTGGTTATTTGTATCAGCAATAAATAACAGAGAACCCATCACACTCAACCCGGAAGGTTCAGAAAATCGGGTATTTTTACCTTGTCCGTCTTGTAAACCAACCGAACCATCACCTAAGACTGTTTGACAATTGCCAGTGTGAGGGTTAACAAGTTTAATTTTGTGGTTGTAAGTATCTGCTATCCACAGGTTATTCTGGGCATATTCTACCCCCAAGCAATGCTGTAACCTCACATCGAAACCTTGTCCATCAACGTCACCAAAGCCAAACAAATCACCGCTACCGCAAACCGTTCTCACTTGTCGCGGTTCAATCAGCCCCACAGCACGTATTGAGCTAACTTCACTATCGGCAATGTATAATTCTTGTCCATCAGTAGTGATACCGCTAGGCTGGGCAAAAGCAGACTCGCTGAGTTCGCCATCTATACAAGCTTCTGCTCCCATACCAGCATAAGTTTTCACAATGTTAGTTTCTAGATCCAGTTCCCAAATTTGGTGAGAACCAGCGATCGCAATAAACAAGCTATTTCCCCATAGCTGTAAATCCCAAGGAGAATTCAGCATTGTTTCTCTTGCAGCACCACTGTGAGGACGGATATTACGGCTTTGTTCACCCGTTCCTGCAATGGTTTCCACCACTTGGCGTTTCAAATCAACTCGCCGCAGAGCATGATTTTCTGTATCCGCAACGTATAAAATTTGATTTTCTTCATCAAATGCCATTCCTTGCGGTGCGAAAAACTGCGCTTCGTCAAACGAACCATCAGTTAATCCAGATTGTCCAGTGCCAATTAAATGTATGATTTCCCCATCTAAACTACTGATGACAATACGGTGATGTCCGGAATCAGCAATGAACAAACCTGCTTGTGTCGCCAGGACTTTACCAGGAAAAGCTAAAGGTGTGATTAATGGTTTTCGCTGTTTCTCTAAGGTGAGGCTGAGTTCTTGGAAATTGATGGTACCTTTTTCTTGGTGTTGGCTGATTAACTTTTGAATCAGTTCGTCTAAAACATTGCGATCGCCTTCACCAGACACATAACCAACTACATAACCCTGTGGATCTATCACCATTAAAGTAGGCCAAGCACGTACAGTATACTCTTCCCAAACTCTAAAACCACTATCAACTAAAACTGCATGTTCGATATCGTACCGTAGGATAGCTTGGCGGATGTTTTCGGTTTCTTTTTCATTGTCAAATTTGGCACTATGTACGCCGATAACTGTAAGGCTATCTTTATATTTTTGTTCGAGATATTTCAGCGTTGGCAGAATGTGCAAGCAATTGATACAACAGTATGTCCAAAAGTCCAAAATCACAACTCTGCCCTTAAGTTGTTGAAGAGACAAGGGTTTTTCGGTGTTGAACCAAGGGTTATTTTGTGGGAGTTCTGGCGCTCTAACGCGGGGAGTCATACACAATTCAAAATTCAAAATTCAAAAACTACTGTTTTAGATTATTTATAAACTTATCTTTTGAGGGGGCTTGGGGGAGCTATAAGACCCACACCCTACCCGTAAGGGAGGCGTGGGATACATGGACTCCCCCAGGTTAATTTTATGGGATTCAATATCCCTAAAATTAACTTTCTGTGTTGGCGACGTT
>NZ_CAWMYC010000173.1:0-32578 GCF_963872035.1 Scytonema sp. HK-05 | reverse complement strand
CTGGCGACTTATCCCCATGTCTAAAGCCAGGGGCTTGCGTCTCGTTTTCCGGTCAACGAGCAGAACAGGAACGTCAACGAGCAGAGCGATTGGAATCCTATCTGCGATCGCACTTAATTAACCCAGACGAACTTCCCTAGTGACTCGATTGTTGTGATCACTAAGTTGTAAAAGTAAAGTTAACTCGTTAAGACCGTCATTAGTCATTGGGTGACATGGCGCAAAATTTCTGGCATCATGGATGTTTTGCCACAGGTTCCTGCAGAAGTCATGGAGTTTGTAGATTCTCCAAGTGATCGAGTCGTTTCTCTAAACAGGGACAGGGCCAGTAAATATACTTTAAAAGTATAATATGGTACAGTATTAAAGTAAGAGCATCAATTTCACTCCCTAGTAGTCTAAATCATAAATTTGATTTGGCAACAGCCTACAATGAAAAAACTTGGACGCTATGGCTAGGTCAGTTAAGAACAAATAGGCAAAGCACACGGGGAGACTAACGTGAGTGATGGATTTGATTACGATTTAGTGATTGTAGGCGCTGGAGTAGGCGGACATGGTGCTGCCTTACACGCTGTGAGCTGTGGTTTGAAAACAGCCATTATCGAAGCAGCAGATATGGGGGGAACCTGTGTCAACCGGGGCTGCATTCCATCTAAGGCACTGCTGGCGGCATCTGGACGTGTGCGGGAGTTAAGAGATGCTCATCACCTCAAGTCGCTAGGAATCCAACTGGGAAGTGTGGCGTTCGACCGAGAGGCGATCGCCGACCATGCAAACAATCTCGTAGCCAAAATACAAGGCGACTTGACCAACAGCCTGAAACGCTCAGGAGTCGATATCATTCGAGGTTGGGGTAAGATAGCAGGGATTCAAAAAGTCTCTGTGACAACAGAAAGCGGCGAAAAAACGATTACGGCAAAAGATATTATTCTTTCTCCCGGTTCTGTACCGTTCGTTCCTCCGGGTATTGAAGTCGATGGCAAAACTGTATTTACCAGCGATCAGGGTGTCAAGCTGGAATGGCTACCAGATTGGGTAGCAATTGTTGGCAGTGGCTACATCGGTTTAGAATTCTCTGATGTTTATTCAGCTTTGGGCAGTGAAATCACAATGATAGAAGCCCTGGATCAGCTGATGCCAGGATTTGACCGCGATATTGCTAAACTTGCCGAACGGGTACTGATTACTGGGCGCGATATTGAAACGTATGTGGGGATATACGCTAAGAAAGTCATTCCTGGTTCACCCGTAGTCATTGAGTTAGCTGACTTCAAAACCAAAGAAGACGTAGGCGTCATCGAGGTAGATGCTTGCCTAGTGGCGACGGGACGCATCCCAGCTACGCAAAACCTGGGTTTAGAGTCTGTGGGTGTGGAACTTGATCGGCGGAATTTTATCCCAGTGAACGACAGCATGGCTGTGCTATCGGCTGGTGAGGTAGTACCGCATCTGTGGGCAATTGGTGATGCTAATGGCAAAATGATGCTGGCGCACGCTGCTTCTGCTCAAGGTATCATCGCAGTAGAAAATATCCGTGGGCAGCACAAAGAAGTAGACTATCACAGTATCCCCGCAGCAGCGTTCACTCATCCAGAAATCAGCTATGTGGGTATGACCGAAGCAGCAGCCAAGGAAAAAGGCAGCGCCCTTGGATTTGCAGTCGCAGTGGCAAAGAGTTACTTCAAAGGAAATTCCAAAGCCTTGGCAGAAGGTGAAGCTGACGGCATGGCAAAGGTCGTTTATCGCAAAGACACAGGGGAAGTTTTAGGCGTTCACATTTTCGGCATACACGCCTCGGATTTAATTCATGAAGCGTCAGCGGCGATCGCCAATCGTCAATCTGTCCACACCCTCGCTCATTTGGTTCACGCCCATCCAACACTTTCCGAAGTGCTGGACGAAGCATACAAACGTGCAATTGCCAGTTAGTCATTTGTCCTGTATATGTGACAAATGTAGAGACGTGCCATGGCGAGCCAGCGCTATGCAAGAGGGTCTCCCTCGTGCCGGTGGCGTCACGTCTCTACAATTAATGACAGCTTGTCTCTACAACCAATGACTCTTAACTAAATTATGCAAATCCGTCGCCGTAGACCTAACCCAGCTATTGCTGTATCCACAGTGCAGTATCAAGCTGCCATCCTTGATGCCCAGGCAAACAACATTTTAGAAGAAATTGTCTGGCATAAAGAAGAAGAAGTTGACCAAATGCGGGAAAAGCTGTCTTTGCAGGAATTGCAGCGTCAGGTTCTTGAAGCACCTCCTACCCGTGATTTTGTGGCAGCTTTGCGACAAGGTAAAACAAAACCAGCTTTGATTGCTGAAGTCAAAAAAGCGTCTCCCAGTAAAGGAATTTTACGAGAAGATTTTGATCCGGTGGAGATTGCGTTAAAGTATCAAAAAGGCGGTGCAAGCTGTATTTCGGTACTTACAGATGAAAAATTTTTCTCTGGCAGTTTTGAAAACTTAGCTCGGGTACGTGCCAAAGTAGATTTGCCCTTACTATGTAAGGATTTTGTCATATATCCATACCAAATGTACATGGCGCGTGTTCGAGGTGCAGATGCTGTATTATTGATTGCAGCTATACTGAGTGATCAAGATTTGCAATACTTCGTCAAAATTGCTAAAACCCTGAAAATGGCGGCTTTGATTGAAGTTCATACTCTAGCAGAACTTGAGCGGGTATTAACCATAGATGGCGTATCACTGGTGGGTATTAATAATCGCAACTTGGAAGATTTCTCAGTTGACTTACAAACGACTTGCGAACTTTTGGCAGCACTCGGCAACCAATTGCAGGAACGGAACATTCTGGTTGTCAGCGAGTCAGGCTTACATACCCCAGAAGATTTGACTTTAGTAGAACAAGCAGGAGTATCTGCCGTCCTGATCGGCGAGTCTCTGGTAAAACACCCAGATCCAGAACAAGCGATCGCCAACCTCTTTGCCCAATCTTCAGCTTCTGCATAATTCAGCCTTTAGCCAAATAATTTTTGCCTATGTAACAATTCATGTAATGACAACCAACTTCTGACTCATCCAAATCTTAAATAAACTACCAATTCATGGATCCAATTCCTCTGCCTTCACCGATCCACTACGAACTTATACTGCAACTGCTAGAGAGACAAACCATGCAAGCAGTCAGTAATAATCCAGATTTGCGGCATCAGGTGAATCAGCTCATTATTAGCCTACGTAAAGCGGCTGTACAACAAAAGCATTTGGAAGAAATTTGCCAGTCCTCATCTGTTAAGATTGACCACCGTTGGTCGCTCAATCATCTTAATACTGGGCAGATTGCTGCTCCCGAGTCATGAATCAAGCCATCTACTTTCGTCTTCCACTACCCTTATAACTTGGCAAGTTTTAGGGAGATGAACTAAAAAGAAGCTGAGGGGTGTAGCGAAACTACCGCGTAGCATCCTTCTAGAATCCCCGGACTTGCAGTTCGGGGAGTGCTCAATACGATTGGTTTATTCTATAAAATTACTTCATTTATATTTTTTTTATAAAAAATATTTTAGCAAAGAGGAACGCCATCGCGCGTTACCAGCACAACTGCTAGTTTGTTTGCTAAGATCTTGCACCCACAAAATGGAATGTTAATAAAATTATTAAGTATAAGAGTTGATTTATAAAGTTAATCTTAAGTAGGGTGCGTTACGGCTGAAGCCGTAACGCACCATGTTATATGGCGGTGCGCCCTTGCGCTTTGATGATGTTTTTCCTTACAAATCATATGGAAATATGCGCCTAACACACCCTACAAGAATTTTATTTTTACTTTATAAATGACCTCTAAAGGCAGCATTCCTTATATTTCAAATAAAGTCAATAAAAGATGATGTAACTTTATTGCACTGCTTTTTGCTGATTAATGGTTTGTACGGATAAGTGCAAGATATGAGCCTCTCACTAGCCGCGAAAATCGCCGCTAGCAACAAATGAAACAAGCACCTGCATTCTTGATTTTCTGAAAGCCGTGCTATATAAGCGTTATAAAATGTGCATCTTAATAGCTTACAAATTTTCAAAGTCCCACTAAAAGATAGATGGGGTTTTTCTTATGAACTTTTGTAAAAAGTTCTGGAATGGAACAGTAACCTCTTGAGGTTAATCAGAAATTCCTGCCGATTACGCGACGTCAACAGCCAGAAATTAATATTTGAGAATTTGCATAAAACTCTGGCTGTTTGAGTGGAGTTACATATACAAGGAGGGTGTAGATTTCAACCACTGCGTGGCATTAGGTTGCAACTATGCCAGAAAGACTAGGAGAGCAAACGGTTGATGTCTATAAGGACTTAATCACAACGCTTGTAAAAGGAGATAGCAAATGACTACGAATATTTCCTATACTTTCACTTACAACTATGGTGATGGGGAGTACTACAAAGGCTACGGCTATACAACATCTGACTCTAACTACTACGCTGGTCAGCGTATAAATGAGCCCTCACCTAACGAAACTGGGCTTACTGGTTACTATGTCATTGACTCTGTAAACCCAACCTCACTAACTGGTTACACCGGAGAGGTTGTAGTAACGCACTACTATGACAAAGATACTAATTTGATTGCAGATCCAGGTGGTAATCCAGGAGGAGAGGAACCCGGACATTTGCATAACAACCCCTTTGACCCATCCACTGATACAAAGCTAGGTGTCGGACATAATGGATTAGGTAGTGAGGCTGGACTTGCTCACATTGATGGTCATCACTTCGGATTTGATATAGCAACCTTTGCTGTATTCAATAAATCCAATGAGGCTGATTTGGCTCCTGAGAATCCAGGTGATGGCGTAATTAAATTTAGCGACGGTGCATTCTATGGGAGTAAAGGTGATGACGTAATTGAAGGAGGAGCAGGTGACCAAGTGCTTTATGGCGGTAAGGGGAACGACCTTATCTTCGGTGATGGGATACTAGGGGGGTTATCAGCCCCTAGTGGAAATGACTTCCTTATTGGCGGGGATGGTAATGACTCGCTCTACGGTGGTCGTGGGAACGACAAGTTAAATGGAGGTTGGGGTGATGATTACCTCAATGGATACGGAGGTTACAGTGATTCTGAAACGGATACCTTGACTGGTGGTTCTGGGGCGGATACGTTTGGACTCGGTTACAACTGGCGTTCTTCCTCAGATGTTGATATCTACTATCTAGGCTCCGGAAATGCTGTTATCACAGATTTTAAAGCATGGGAGGGCGATAAGATTCGGATAGGTGGCAGCATTGATCACTATACGTTGGTAAAAGACCAGAACTTGATTGGCAACTCAGACCTAGATACCGCTATCTACAGATACGGTGATTTAATTGCCATCCTGCAAGACACCACCAATGTCATTGCCTCTCGAGATTTTACGATCACTTAGCTGGTTGAGGGAACGACATGAAAACTTGCGGCCCCACCAAAAGTGCCAAAGTGTAAACTAATAAACACAAACCCATCACCATTGCCAATGCTTCTATTCTTTTTGAGGACTTCAAAAAAACACTATCAGTTAAGGCTAAAAGTCAGGTAAATTAAGCATTGTTCCCAAGAGTGGAAATTGGCTGGGGTGGATCTGAAGGATTTCTCGTTACACAAATGAAAAACAAATTTTCCGGACTGGTGAGTTCGGCTTTGTGAGCGATCGCGATATCCTTCGCTGTATTGCCTCTTTGGAAGTCGCCCTCTGTGAACTAGGCTTTGAAAATTTCACCCTAGGGAGTGGTGTTGCAGCAGCAAGCCGCGTGTTTACACAGTCTTAGTTAGTAGTACTATCAAAGCATAGTGGGAGGGTGAGAACCCCTCGCTTTTAAGCAGGGGATGAAACCCGACGTAAAGGGATTTATCCCTTTGTTTCTCTTTCTTTTTTTTCAACATATTCTCTTATTGCTTCTCTAATCAAATCGTTGATTGAGCGTTCTGTTACTGCTGACATCCTTTTGATAGCTTCATATTCTTTATCAGACAGCCTCAAGTTATAACGCTGCATAATCCCATTTATGTGTTAATATGGGATTATGGTAACACAGGATGAAAAACTCCAAAAAACAAACGTGATACCATGCTGAACCACGACAACTGAAGATATGGGGTTGTGTTGAGAAGAACGCGCTGCGTTGCCTTCAACACGTAAAATCTTCAAGGCTGGAAGATACCGAAGTAGCCGCACAATCATGAAAGTGGTCGAGGCGGGTAGGGCTGTTTGAACCAGCCAGCGTGTTTTACAAAAAAACACGAGACAATGTTGCGGAGCGTGGCTTTTAGCCCGCGAAGCAACAACAGTCTAGAATCCACGTTTTTCAAAACGTGGAGAGTTCAATCATAACTAACCACTAACTACTAACAAAATCAAAAGAGCGAGTTGATAATTCAACTCGCTCTTTATATAACTCATCTTTATTTTTGCAATTTCACTCGTTAGCCTTTGTAAAAGGCATAGTCTATGTAGCATAGTTCGATTCTCCTTAATCAGCTAATCATTCCTATGCTGTCTCTAGCCAATCATATATTTGCTCTAACTGTTCTATGCTAATCAAGCCATATTGCCAAAGAATCATTGGCAAAGGACCTGGATCTTGCTCCCGATGACGAAGAGCGACTGCAATGGAAGCTGTGGAAATTGCCAAATCTTCCTGCAAAAAGCTAATAAATCTAGAATAGGTTGATGGTGACATTTTGTCTTCTACCTTCTCACATAGTGTGTACTTTTATATTTCAATTCACTATTTTTCAATAGTTGCAAGTAGCCAATATTTCACCTGTCACTATGCCCTTACCTAATAGATACTCCAGCTAAATTTGTCTGGATGTTTCTCAAAGAGAGCTTTTATGAAAAAATAGACAATAGTGCCACTTGTCTTATCCAGTCTTAAGCAGCACAATGCTCAGGTATATGTGGTTTTATATTTTTACTTCAGTGTTCTAGTTAAATACACCTGTAGTAAGGAAGATTCCTTAGCTTATACTCCCTTATTGACTACTCTTTACACGTATGTCAAAAGGAATATTTTTTGTTATCTGGTGTAAAATCAGTTATCCAGTTTTGGAATAACAAGGCTTCAAGTATCTACACTGAATTAAATCATAGCCTCACAATAAACTTTTTTACCAGAGTACGCAAGACTTTTTTTACAGAAATATTACAAAAGCAATGTTATATGAACTTGGGAGTAAGCAAGAGCTAAATCTTTATCTCCGTAAAGAACTGGAGTTTAAGAATTCAATTTTGACACGAGAGCCAACCTTCAAACCCAACTCCTCAGCTCGTCCAGAACGCAATTCAATCACTTGGTTAATGAATTTTTCCGAACCATAAGTCGGACAAGGATTGCTATTGCAAGGAGGTGCGGAAGGAGCAATATACTGGACTATCCCATCGCGCATAAAAACCATATCCAGGGCTACGGGTACATTCTTCATCCAGAAACTGGCTTGCAACGGTGATGGGAACTGAAACAGCATACCACGATTGTCGGGCAAAGCAGGGCGATACATCAACCCCATCGCTTGCTGTTGGGGTGTCTGGGCGACTTCTAACTGAATTTTTGTGCCATCGGGAACAACCGCCACAGCTGAAATCGGTAGTTGTTGACCAGCATTCTTACTCAGTGGTGTTTGCTGCGAAGACATTGGTGCTTGAGATTGAGAGCTAGGCGTAGTGGTGGGAGAAACTGCTGGTGTAGGAACAGAACAGCCCGCTAGTAAAACGCCCAAAACTATTGATAGCAAACCGAGCCAATTAATCATAGCAATTTTTCTTAACAGTCGAAAAAATGATGAATTTTGAAACTAGAGGCTCTATATTATTTCATAATTCATCATTTAGCACTCACAATTTCCCATTCTCTTTATCTGCGCATCTCCACCGCAGTCCTGAGAACGGTCTACAAGTGGTGCGAACCAAAGCACGGCATACCTTGCCTACTGCCTTGCTTCCTTACTTGTGTTCAAGTTTCCCTTAATACGTAACCTACACCCCGTACCGTTTGAATGAGGCGCTTTTGACCTTCATCTTCTATTTTCAGTCGCAAGTAGCGAATGTACACTTCAATCACATTCGACTCGCCCATAAAGTCGTAACCCCAAACATTTTCCAGAATTTGTTCGCGGGTTAAGACTTCGCGGGGATGTTCCATGAGATACTTGAGCAGTTCAAATTCCTTCATTGTTAAGTCGATCGCCCGCCCATTAAGTATGGCGCGGCGGGTTGCGAGATCTAAAATGAGGTCGCCAAAACGTAACTGCTCAGAAGTATCGATATCAGGTTTTAAGTATAAGCGAACCAGGTTCAAAAAGTCCTCGGCGCGGTAAGGCTTGAGAAAATAATCATCAGCTCCTGCTTCTAAGCAAGCTACGCGGTCATCAACTGTATCCCGTGCCATCAGTACCAGCACAGGCGATCGCATTCCAGTGGTTCGGAAATTTTTACACAGCGACAGCCCTGATTCTCCTGCGAGCATTCGGTCAATCACAACTAAAGCAGGATCGCGATCGCGGCTGTATTGGATACCGTTTGTTCCATCATGAGCCACGATAGGGTCATAACCAGCTTCTTTCAAATCAAAAGCAAGCTGATTTGCTAGGCTTTCGTCGCTTTCAATCAGCAAAACACAAGGGCTATGAGCAAGCGTCATATTGATTTTAAATGTTCGATTTTAGATTTTGGATTTGGATTTAGTTGGTAGTGCAATTTACGGCTTTTTGATGATATGTCAATTCTGACTTGGCACGCTTTGTTTCTACCATGTTTTAGCACGTATAAGTATCAGTCATAGAAATCAACAGATACAGTCATTTTAATCACTAATTCCAAATCTGGCTCTTGTCACTACCTTTGAGATAAAATAATTTCCCTACCGATAACCTTTGTTCAAACGTGCCACTCCGCTGCGTTATACATAGGTAATAAGCTGTTGTGCCTTTAAGAAAGCACAATTTGGGCGGGCTTTCCTGCCCACCCCACAACAATTTCATTTAAATATGCCTCGTTCCCAGCCTCAGGCTGGGAATGCCTACGGGGAGGCTCTGCCTCGCTTACTTGCGTTACTAGCCGCCCCCACCCCATTTCCAGGTGGAACCACCGCGCCCGAGATTTTAGAAGAATTTTGGCTTAAGTTGACACCAATGGCAGGATGCCCACCCCACAAGAATTTCATTGAAATATGGTATGCAAATTATAGGATTGTTAGCTTATCAAGTGCGGTTGATTAGTGTCTATTCCCCCAGAACCCCACCCCGGCTTTGGCTTACGCCAAAAGCCCCTCCCCGATGTTTTGGGGAGGGGTTAGGGAGCCAGCGCCCCTTCCGGGTGCGACTGGCGTGATGGGGTGTACCCACGTTGGTAATGATGAGTGTTTAAACGGACTTAGTATAATTTCTACATATCACCCCTAACTCATCCAAAATCCAAAATCCAAAATCCCGCTAGGGTAATTCCACAGAAGTGGGTTTAGCGATGTGTGGTAAACCCCAACCCAGTTTTTCTCGTAATATCCGGAAAAACTCTGGCGGTTGCAGGCGAATGAACCGGGCGCAGTAGTGCGATTTCTCTACATAAACCTTATCCTGTGGCATAACATAACACCCCCCGTTGCCATCCACAACCATAACTAGCCGAGGAGTATTCACTGGGTAGATGTTGACTGGCTCACTATCTGGAAACACCAACGCTCTAGAAGCCAGAGAATGAGGACAAATAGGTACGAGTTGCAACACGGGTACGCCTGGGGTGACAACTGGACCACCAGCACTCAACGAATATGCTGTAGAACCTGTCGGTGTCGATATAATCACACCATCGGCGGCAATGTCTACTGGTGCATGCCGACCCACTGCTATTTCAAAATGACACATAGAGGTCAACGGTTCCCGATGCAGCACCATCTCATTTAAGCAGAGAGCTTCCCACAGTATAGAATCTCCCCGAAAAACCTTGATTGTGAGCATCACTCTTTCCTCAATTTCATAATTGCCCAAGAGCAAGTTTTCTATTGCTTGAGGCAAATGATTGAGGTAAGTTTCCGTTAAAAACCCCATGTGACCAGTGTTAACCGTTAACATTGGGATACCACAAGGGGCGACCAATCGAGAAGCAGCCAGAACTGTACCGTCTCCCCCTAACACCACCGCAAACTTCATTTCTGAATCAAATCCAGGCGGTGTTAGTCCCTCAATTGGGGTATGGCATACGGAACTTTCTGGAGTAGAATAACCCAGTATTCCACCGACGCCTGATGTGATGCAGACATCCCAACCTGCAGCGGTGAACTTGTCTTTCAGTTCGATAGCGATGCGACTCGCTATCGGCTTAACGTCATTGTAGATAATGCCTGCTTTGGGCACACTCAAATATCCAATTTATTGGTGACGCGCTTTATTATGTTAATCCTTACACATTTTTGATGTTTTAGTCATTAGTCCTTTGTCATTTGTCATTAGTCCTTTGTTCTTTGTTCTTTGTGTAAGTACTACTGACGCATGACTCATGACCGATAACTACTGACTGTTAACTTTCTTAAACGGCGATCTTTTTGGTTTTTGCTTTTTGGGCTGAATTTTCTCGTAATCTAACTCCTTAAGCTTTTTCATAATTCTGTTGAAGTACTCTTGCAGGTAACTTTCTACGGTCGTGGTTTCGTTTGGTTCTAATCCAAAAACTTTGTAAACCTCGTCCATTGGGGCATTTAGCGGTCTACCACTCGCTAGGACTTCTGTAAAGGCAAGTCTGTCTGCTACGTTCCATCCCCACTGGAAGAAGCGTATGACTCGGCGCATGGTACGCAGTAAGTTGATAGGCATCCGCGTGATCCGTGCTTCTTTTCCAGATAAACGTTCGCACACACGAATGATTTCCTCGGCACTCCAAGCACGAGTCCCCACCACTGGAAAAGTTTGCTTTTGAGTTTCTGGCACCTTCAAGGCGCGGATGGCAAATTTAGCAACATCCTGAGTATCCATGTAGGCAATCGGAGAAGACTCTCCTGTGACCCAAACAGGTTGTCCTTCCAATATGGGAATTCCATATTGCCCAATTAAGCCTTGCATAAAGCCAGCAAGCCGCAATATGGTATAATTCAAACCCGATTCAGCCAAAAATAGTTCTGTACACCGCTTGATTTCCATCAGCGGCACTTCTGGATACTTTTCGGCATCGAGTATGGAGAAAAAGATAAAACGCTCTACACCCGCAGCAACAGACGCTTGTATCAAGGATACTTTGCCATCCCAATCCACTTGTCTGATACTCAGTGAATCTGTAGGACGAGATGTTGACGCATCGATGACTGCTGTGACGCCTTCAAGTGCTGCGTTCAGTGTATGAGGATAACACAAATCTCCCGGTACGAGTTCCGCACCCCATTCTTTTAGAAATGTGGCTTTCTTGGCACTCCGGACAAGACAGCGGACTTTATACCCCTCATCGATCGCACGACGAGCCACTTGCCTTCCCAAAGTACCAGTGGCACCAATTATTAATAATGTCATGAGAGCTTTTTACAAATTTTAAAGTTTTATGAATAAAATCTTATCAGAATGATCTCTGTAAACAAAACTTTACATTTTTCTAACAAGTGTATACGAGACACAGAGGCTTCTTAGGTGCCTCTTGCCTCGATTTTGAGCTTCCCTACAGGGATTCCTCTTCTCCACCCTGAACTTTGAGCAACAACTCACCCAAAGCCCAGCCCACAAAGATTAAACCGAAGGACAACAGCGCTGCATTCAAAATTTCGCCGCCCATGAGTGTCATTCTCCTTTGAACATTGTTTAATTAAGTTAAGTCTACCAGAGCCGCAAAGAGCTGCCATAGTATTAGATGTATGTGAAACATTGTAAAGCTATACTGCTTATACAATTATCTGTATGTCCAAGTTTAATGAAAAAAATATAACATCAGTGCAAAGCCGCCCACGCTTGGCATTGACCCTGGGAGATCCGGCGGGGATTGGCTCAGAGGTGATTTTGAAAGCTCTTAGAGACCCGGAAGTTAGCAAAACCTGTGACGTGACAGTGGTGGGTAGCCGGGATTTACTAGTAGAGACTTATACCAAACTACAAGCCGAGAATTCTCAGCCGTTGGCAAATCCAGCAGAGCTATCAATACTTGATGTGCCGTTAGATAAGCACATACAGGATGAAATTATCATCGGGACGGGTAATGCGGCAAGTGGTGCGGCTAGCTTTGCTTATATGGAAACAGCGATCGCCTCCACGGTTGCAGGACAGTTTGATGGTATCGTCACAGGTCCCATCGCCAAATCAGCATGGAAGGCGGCGGGGTATAATTACCCTGGTCAAACGGAACTTTTAGCCGAAAAATCCGGCGCAAAGCGTGTGGGAATGTTGTTTGTAGGGGAATCGCCCCACTCTGGCTGGACACTCCGCACACTGCTTGCGACCACACATATTCCTTTAAGTCAAGTAGCTCAAGTATTAACTCCACAGTTGATGACGGAAAAACTTGATTTGCTGGTGGAGTGTTTGGAGAAAGATTTTGGTTTACAAAGCGCGAGGATTGCGATCGCTGGTTTGAACCCTCACAGCGGCGAACAGGGACAATTAGGACACGAAGAACAAGATTGGTTAATTCCCTGGATAGAGCAAGAACGTAAAAACCGCCCAAACTTACAGTTAGAGGGTCCAATTCCACCAGATACAATGTGGGTCAAGCCGGGTCAAGCTTGGTACGGTAGCATTGAGCCTTCAAAAGCAGCCGATGCCTACCTTGCACTGTACCACGACCAAGGTTTAATACCCGTAAAGCTGATGGCATTTGACAGAGCGGTAAATACTTCTATTGGTCTTCCTTTTGTTCGCACCTCACCGGATCACGGGACGGCGTTTGATATTGCGGGTAAGGGAATTGCTGATGCTACGAGTATGAAAGCAGCGATACTGTTGGCGGCTGAGTTGGTATCTCAGAGGCTTAAAATCATGTAAATGGTTAAAAAGAAGCGACCGAGAGAACATATCATAGCCGACCTGAGTGTCAACCATGTTGAAAGATATGTCTTCCTATGTGGTTATTCTGTTGAGCGAATGGAGTATGATTATGGGTTTGATTTAGTTATATTCACTTATGATAACAATGGTGAAATTGAAAATGGACAGATTTACGTACAGCTAAAGGCTACAGACTCCCTCAAGGTTCTTGCAAATCAAGATACTGTTACCTTTCCCATAGCACGCTCTGACTTGGAACTTTGGCTCAATGAGCCTATGCCATGTATCCTAATTGTGTACGACGCTCAGTTAGATGTAGCTTATTGGCTATACTTACAAGCATATTTTGAGAATTTAGAAGGCTTTGATTTATCTCAAGTAGGACAGTCTGTTACAGTTCGCCTGCCTAAAAAGAATTTAGTGGATCAAGAAGCTATTAAAAAATTTGCTAGATACAGAGATGATGTTTTGCGCCAGATAAAAGGGGTAATTCGCCATGATGCATAGAGATATTATTTTTAGTGATCTAGAAAAATACCTGTTGAAGCTAGGTTTTACTACCTTACCAACGACTGGCTCTCAGAAAGTTTTTCAGTATCCATCATCGGGAGTACTTGTCATTTTACCTGCTTACAAGCAGCAAGCATATGTTCATCCTGTTCATTTGGTAGCTGTACGCCGAATACTCATAGAAAACGAGTTAATTGATAAGAATGCTTTCGACAGTTTCTTAGATAAGGTGGCAAGCTAACAAGCGCTTTACTTTTAATGGCAATTTTAGAAGAGTTGACGCTTCCATCCTTAAAAAGACTATAGGAACAGGGATGATGGCTAGAAGCACAAGTTATCACGAAAAACTGATTAAAGACCTCAAAGATCCATTGGAAGCAGCAGCTTATATTGAAGTCGTTTTAGAAGAGGGCGATCCGAAAATGTTAAGTAAGGCGCTAAAAAATGTTATTGAGGCGCAGGGTGGAATTAATAAGCTTTCAGCACAAGTCAAAGAATGTTACAAGAAACTTGACCTGATGTTATTGGAGAAGAAAGAAGTTGAATTTTATTGTCTCATTGCTTTATTAGATGCGTTAGGGTTGCAGCTAGCAGTAACAGTTAAGTCAATCTGAGGCGAAAATCCAAAATCTCAAACAGATGTTGCAACGCTTGTTTGTATACATTCCTATCTATCTTAAGAAAGTTTTATAACTTTTCATCGAGGTTATTTCCCAGCTTCAAGTAAAGGTAATCTGCGTGTCCCAGTCATTCACTTGTAGGGTGGCTGGTAACTAATCTCCGTTGTCACTCAGTGTTGTACTTTTTTGACTTTCGCTCCCACTTAAAATACAGACTCTGCTCCTCAACCTCATCTATCGCTTCAGTTTCACCAATGAGGTCTTGATTTTTCTCCTCCAATTCCCGCATATATTGCCTGAGTACACCCCCAACACCAATGGCTCTGGTTCTGTGCAACTGGCGGGTTAACTCCAAAAACCATTCGACATCAGCCACTAAGTCTGACTCCTTCACCTGATACTTGAGAATTTCTGGGATGAGTGCTTTAGGATCGTGATGCTTGGCGATCGCACTGACATGAATAACTGGCTGGTAATCAACCCGCAAACACTGCTGCCATAATGCTACCCACTTTGCATGGGAAAGATATTGATGACTGAAATACGAAGGCGGTACCATTGCCAAAATATGTAAATGTGGGTGTGCCGATACTCCATCTCGACCCCTAGTCACTTCTATTGACTTCACCCAACCTTTCGCAGACCATGACTTCAATTCAGTCAAGCGCTTAAAAGCTTTGTTGATTAAATCCAAACTTTCCCGTAGTTTTGAAATTTTGCAGTTCTTTACTGTTAAGGTGATAAACAGCCAACGATACTTAGGGTAATCTGCGACGACTTGGGGGAGAATCTTGTAAGCCTTTGCTTTCCACATAAGAGAGCGTCGCCACTGACACACAGGACATTGACGAACCCGACAAAAGCGAGCATCGGATAGTTGTAACTTGAGAATACCTTCTGATTCCTCTGGCAGCAATCGAAACTCTAGCAACTCTGAACACATTCTTATCCGCCAAGCATACTGATTGAAGCAACCTTCACCTGCGCTTGCATAATATTTGGAAACTTTGTCAGCATTGGCTCTATGCTTGTCCCAAGTTGTGCCTATTTGGGAAACGTCGGATAATTTCAGTAAGTTTTTACTTTCTTGGCACTTACGCTGAAGCGATAAATTGAAAGTAATCGAGCTTCTGTCAGAGGCTACAGCAGACACAAAATCCCCTAATCTTTTTAGTTTGGTATCGACAACCCAAACTAACACGGTGTTTTATATTTATATTTCAGTGAAAATCCTGAAATATATTTAGATATAACTTTTAATTAATCAGCAATAAATAGTAAGTTTCAGATTGAAAAACAATTATTATATAGCAATTCTATTTCATTTGTGTTGGCGCAGCCTGCGCGTAAGCGCAGAAATTGAGTTTTTCAGATCCCCGACTTCGTAAAAGTTGTCGGGGATCTTGTTTTTTCACAAATCCAAGGGCTGACTCCTATATAAACATTTCTCTCATCAAATTTGCTAATTTTAGTTTCAACTACTTGCAGAAAAAGCACCGTTAAGTTATGTCATAAGTAAAAAACACAATATTTGGCTGAGTAACCCCTGATGCTTCATAGTGGGTTAATCTTTTATAGGATGGGAAAAAATTCGCCCCAGAATTTAGTAAAAAGATGTTTTGACTAACAAGTCTACCATTAGATAGACATTCTCAATCTTCATTCTCAAGAAAGAGCAATTCGGCTCCTCTTGTTGGGTAAAGTTTGAACAGTCAATACAATTCTTGCAAAAGTACTTAACAAATCAGGCGTTGTGATATTACCCTGTTTTCCTCTTAAATAGAGGATGAAAGAGCTGGAGAGGCTGTGCTGACTAATTTGGAGACGCGCAGTCCGATCGCGTTTGTTTGTATGTTAGCGCACAAAGGCTTTTGCAAGGTGTCTAATCTAATTAGGGAGGAACACTATGGTGGAATCAGGGAAAGATACAGTGGAAGCAGCAAAGAATGCTGTGGAATCAGCAGCGAAGAAGACTGTGGAATCAGCCAAGAATGTAGTAGGCGATGTTATTCCGTCACAACCACCAATTGATGCCCAGTCTGATGTTCATGTCCTCAAGTCTCGTTTAGAATGGGGTGAACCAGCTTTGACAATTCTGGATGTGCGCGATCGCGATGCCTATAACCAAGGTCGTATCATGGGCGCTATGCCTTTTCCAGTTGATCAATTGGTAGACAGAGCAGGATCTTTAGCTAAAAGCCGTGATATCTACGTTTACGGTGAAAGTGAGGAACAAACTGCTCAAGCTGCACAATTGCTGAGAAATGCTGGGTATGTACACGTATCTGAACTCAAAGGCGGTTTGGCAGCATGGAAGGCAGTCGGCGGTCCTACCGAAGGAACTCTAGAATCAAGAACTCCCCCTGGCGCAGATGACTACAATGTTGTAGACCGTTTAAAAAATCACGCAGAAACACAGCAAAAACAAGTATAGTTTTTAGGCAATAGTCATTAGTTCCTATTGACTAATGACTATTAACTAATTACTGAGTTGTTAATGTTCAAACAAGTCTTTGAATTGCAACAAATCCAAGGAAACTATCGTTGGTAAACACCGAAAGCATTCTTGAGCAAGTTCTAAGCGTTCTTCCCGTTTGAGCATTTCTGCGAGTTTCTGCTGTACACCAATGAGATAGCGCACATCGTTGGCGGCGTAACTGAGTTGTGCCTCGGATAAATTAGCAGCGTTACCCCAGTCAGAACTTTGAGCGCTTTTATCGAGTTCCACTTGTTCCAATTCCTGCACCACATCTTTGAGTCCGTGACGTTGGGTGTAGGTACGGGCTAACTTACTGCCAATTTTGGTACAGAAAACAGGAGCAACGTGAATGCCCAAATTGTAACGCAGCGTGGCAATGTCAAAACGCGCAAAGTGAAAGACTTTGAGGACATTCGCAGCTTCTAAGAGTTTTTTTAAGTTTGGGGCATCAGTTTGACCTTTGGCAATACGAATTGCAGTGACTTTGCCCTCAGTGTTGCACAGCTGGACGAGACACAAGCGATCGCGCTGCGGTAGTAATCCCATCGTTTCGGTATCTACAGCAATGACCTCAGCTTGTAGATAATGAGATAAAGCATCGTCACTAAGGTCGCGATCGCAAACCTGAAAATCTTCCATGAATCAGATTAAGTTCGGTGAAACACCTATATTATCTACGTTTCTTGTGAGCGCTTAAGCGCTGATATCTATTGCTGCGAAGGAAAATTTGCGTCAGATAAACTTCCCCTTCGCTATTGGTTGCTACACCAATTCCAGTCATATTGTAATTGCCTTTGATGTTAACGAGATGTCCGGGACTGTGGAGCCAACCAGTCACAGCTTCCTGCGCGGGATCGCTATACCCTAAGTTAAAGGCGACATTTTCCCCTGCACTTCTGTAACGAATAGGAATAGCACCGACTCTCTTGACAAATCCCTGATGGCTAAAAGGAACTTTACCCCTAGCCATATTTTGACTGTGAATCCTTGCTTGTTGTGAGATTTTTGCATCTAGCGAGAGCTTTGGCAAACCCTTGGAAGCTCGATATCGATTAATTTGGTCAAAAACTGACTTTTCTAAATCAGTAGGCTTAATAGTAACAGGTGATGTCACTCGAGGTGACGACATTGACAACACCTTACTGTACTCTGATTTCTTTGTAGAGGTTTGACCTACTATAGAATTGGATAATAATGCGCTGCCAAGGAAAAGCGTACTTAAAGCTATGCCAAAAGCAGTTTGTCGGAACATGGAAAATTAAGTAATGTGTAGAGTTATCAGACGCACACCGTCAACGACCTAAGCGTTGAGTGCAACCCCCAGGCACTAAAAGGCAGGGGCTTGTAGTTCACAGTAGTTGACCAGTTCAAGTCCGTCAAAGGGCTACGTTTACGGCAAGTGTTTAAGAACTCACCTTGGGGTGCGTGCCAGCCCCAAGCTCTGAAACTAGATTGTTAAACGTCCAATGAGGTTAAGGCAGTGTAATCTGGTAGTTTGCGACCGTAAACATGAACGAGGCAAACCTTACCCAGAGATGGGGTTTCCCGGAAACGGGATTTTTCGGATAAGTTCGACGAGAAATAAATTTCCCTAAGCCCTGACGGGCACGCTGCGCGAACGGGCTTCATCCCCATAAATAGAATTTAGGGGCTTCCGCCCTTCAATATCGGTGATTTTTTGTTTTTTGTATATATCCGTATACTTTTCAGGATTCCAGAGGTTAGGAACTCATTGCGTATCAAAGTAGCCGCGCCAATAGTTTTTCATGCTCATTTTAAAAAGGCAAAGTCATTCATAATAAAAAATACACATCCATTTCTGTAGTTATCCGGACAAATATCCACATTGCGGGAGTAGACAAACAAAACCCTCCTTATGAACTGCGTCCATACAAAACAGCATTCCTTGTTTTGAATTGTTAAGGTTCAAACAAAAATTTTAAACAAAAAGTTTAACTCTCTGTTTGTAGCACCCGCAGCACCCGCGCAATATATTCTGCACGCCACTGCTCTCTTTCCTTGGCTACCGAGTCGTCTGGCTGGTATGCTTCAATGTCGGCGATCGCTAAAATATCTTTAGCTTCAAGCAAACGTTCGATAGTGTCGAGACGTTCTCGCAGCACAGACACCTCACCGATAAGAGCCATAACTATTGCTAGCACCTTATCGGTTTGAGGATCATCAAAATAAACAGGTCGTTTTCCCTTTGCCGTTTTACTCATCTTAGAAATCCCTGTCTACTTGATTGCTGCGACAATAAACCAACTACCTCGACTACCTAACCTACCATTTTGAGAATTGTTGCTAGATACTTTTGCTTGCCATGCACCATTAGGGACAAACTTCTGAATAACCTTATCAGATGCAAAACCAGCCTCAGTAACTAACGCTGCCAAATCCAAATCGCGCATAGCACTCCAGAAAGGTTCATTATTGTTAGCAGTTTCCCAATCGTACACGAAAGCTGTGTACGCATCCATGTGACTGTACAAAGGTGCTTCCACATGGATCATCATCCCTCCGGGAGCCAGCAGACGATAACACTCATGCATCACATTCCGAATGGCTGGTTTAGGAATTTCATGTAGTAAAATATGCGAAACCACCAGGTCAAACGACCCATCAGCAAAATTGGTATGTTCAGCATTTTGCTGTGAGAAGTGTACCCGTTTACCCAAGGCTTCCGCACGAGCATGAGCGTAACGCAACATCGGCGCACCGATATCTATGGCGTAGACATCTGCATCAGGGTAAGCATCCACGTATGGTAGGGTACTGTGACCGACAGAACAACCCATGTCAAGAATTTTTTTTGGTTGAAAGTTGGGATACTCTGGCTTGAGGTAGTTCTCGACAATAGACAGTCCCATGTCATCGTTCAATGGTCCTAGCCAACCGACACCATAAACATAAGTCCCGCGATCATAAATTGCACCAGCAGCAACATCGTTTGTCGCAAATTCACTGTGATATCCACCAGGCATACAGTGAATGTCTACCGCAGTTTCGTAAGCGGGAACTTGGAAATTAGGATCAAGCGTTAAAGTACCGAGTTCGCCACCCTTATCTTTAGCTCGTTCTATCAGATCTGGTAGCTGTCTCTCAACGCTAGCGTTTACCGCATCCCATAACATCTCTTGGTTAAGACGCTTCAGCGCACCCCACCAACGATATTGCGGTTCTTGCTGCATAACCTTCCGGATTTCATGACGGTTCTGGGGAGGACGCTGATGTTCCCGCTCAAATCTTGGCTTTGCTACTGTTTCATAAATAACCTTATTGCCAGGAGCGATATTCTGAAAAATGTGCTTTTTCAGACTTTGAACAAAGTTTTGCCGTGCCAGCTCGTCGTGTGTGGCTTGCGGCAGCATTGGGTGTATGAATTGTTTGTCCATCAGAGTTTCCCTCCTACATAGAACTTATCCAGGGTACGGGAGTAGTAGTCATGGACAAGCTAGAATGACATAACGACCATAATTATATATAACTCTCTCTCCCTTTAGTTCTCAGCATCTCTTGTGCTTCGTTAAATTAAATTTATGTCTTCATCCAATCCCAAATCCTCTGAAAACCGTCTTGTCTACCGGGAATTTGGCAACGATAACTCCGCCGCCCTACAAAGACCAACATCTCCTGCGCTAGAAAGACCAATACAAGAACTACCCCCTCAACAGCAAAATGTGCGCGTGCAAGCTACCCGCGCCGGACGCAAAGGGAAAACTGTAACTGTGATTACTGGCTTTCAAGCCAAACCAGAAACCTTGCAAGCGTTACTGAAGCAGTTGAAAACTCAGTGCGGTACAGGTGGTACACTAAAAGACAACGAAATTGAAATTCAAGGCGACCAGAAGCAGAAAATTTTGGAGATTTTGCTCAAGCTAGGTTACAAAGCAAAAATTAGTGGTGGTTAGGGAGTGCAGTTTACCGAACACCAGAAATCTGCTGCTTGAAAACATAAATGTTATCTTTAATAAGTACAGAAATCCTGCTCGTTTTGATATTCATAGGAGGGAGCGATGGATTTAGTTAGAATAATTTGTGCTATTTTTCTACCACCTTTAGGAGTATTTTTGCAAGTTGGTATTGGTATAGACTTTTGGATTAATATAGTTTTGACACTTTTCGGTTATATTCCTGGCATTGTTCATGCAATCTGGGTAATTGCTAGAAAGTGAATGTATAGTTAAGAAACTCAAACAAAAGAAAAAAGAAAGAAAAGCGAAGAAAAAAGCCAAAACTTTTTGGCGTTGAATATTTAAATTAGGGTGGGCAATGCTCACCTTTTTTGCAATTTAAATGATTTGTGAACAAACAAGATCCCCGACTTCTTTAAGAAGTCGGGGATCTGAAGAAGCCAAGAGAAGAGAGAATTTCACAATGATTTAGGATTGCTATAGAACTGGTGCAAGATGATGACAACTTCTCCCTTAAGAAAAGATCTTCACGAAGAAAACCGTTTGTCTTGGAATGAAGCTACCAAGGCGCACAATAGCCATAAGGGTGATCAGGCGAAGTTTTTTCGTTTGGGAGGAAGCACTCTGTTTCCTGAAGAAAAAGAACTTTTAGGCGATATTGCTGGGTTATCTTTGGTTCATCTTCAGTGCAACGCTGGGCAAGATACTCTAAGTTTGGTGCAACTTGGTGCTGTCGCCACTGGTGTAGATATAAGTGATGAGGCGATCGCCTTTGCTCAAAAACTCTCAGAAGAATCTGGAATTCCAGCGTCCTTTTATCGTGCAGATGTGTTTGATTGGCTAGAAGAGACAGCAAAGCAAGGCAAGCAATTTGATATTGCTTTCTCGTCTTATGGTGCGGTTTGTTGGATATCTAATCTTAACGTTTGGGCTAAGGGAATTGCAGGAGTTCTCAAGTCTGGCGGGCGCTTCGTTTTAATAGAGTTTCATCCCGTGGCTATGATGTTTGATAAAGATTTTAGCCACAAGTTTTCTTACTTGAGTGAGGGAAAGCACCTGACTTGGGAAGATGGTATAAGCGATTACGTAGCCGAATCTGGTACAAGCTTGGCTCCTTGGGGCTATGAAACTGGTATTGAGAATTTTCGCAATCCCCACCGTTCCCATGAGTTCCAATGGGGTATCGGCGATATAGTCACGGCGCTGTTGCAAGCTGGACTGACTCTGGAGGTTTTGAAAGAGTATCCTTACGCCAATGGCTGCAAGCTGTTTGAACGGATGCGGGAAGCACCCGGACGCCGGATGTTTCCGCCTGAGGATGTGCCGAATTTGCCACTGATGTATGGAATTGTAGCTAGGAAAGCGTAATAACCGTGTTAAAATCGCCCCGCAGTCTGAGCGTGAAGGGGACTGGGTATTGGGGATTAGCCCCTCGACTTCGCTCGGGGCTAACGTTGAGCGAAGCGTTCGACTGAGCGCTCACGCCGAAGTCCGAAACGTTAGGGATTAGGGATTGGGTTTACATAAGTCCTTCTCACTGTGATCGCTTCACAGCTGCCAAAATAAATGCGATCGCTTCTTCTGTGTGTTCCTCAATCATTTCTGGATTAAGGCGATCAATATCAGGTGTTAAGTGTTTCCAGTTTTCATGCACTGTGAAGTAAAATAGACAAACGCTCAAAATATGAGTCAATGCCAAAAATGGCTTGAGCGGACGAAAACATCCTTCTGCCATGCCTCTCTCCAAAACCTTAAGTAGGTGTTTGTGAAGATTTAAAACATTGCATTCCCTAAAATAAGCTCCTTGATTTTGACTAGCTTCTTGAAACCAGAGCATTTGGCGCTGAGGGTTTTTAGCTTCATTTGAAATTGCGATGCGAATAATCTGCTTAAGAGCTTCTTCTGAGGAAAAAGTATCAAAGTTTAATTGCCCAAGGATAGCTTGCACTTCATCGACTGGGCGTTGCAAGACTGCTTTATACAAGTTCTCTTTGTTCTCAAAATAGTAGTGAAGCGTTGCAGTTGTCACCTTGGCGTGCTCAGCGATCGCACTCATCCGCGTACCTTTTAAGCCATGTCGTGAGAATTCTTGCTCTGCGGCATTCAATATTTGTTGCTGCGTCACTTCAGCATCTCGAAATGGGCGGACTGATTTAGCAACTCGTTTACTTGATCGAACCACAGTATCTTGATTCATAGTTTGTCCTTCTATCGTACCAAAAAGCTACGATTACTGAAGATGTTCAATCTTTGAATTGACGCACCAGTAAGTTATTGATAAACTTACTAATTAATTAGTAAGTTATTTTGGGCAATTATGAAGCAATTGCAAGGTGCACCGTGGCTTTTGACACATCGTTCAATGCTAAAGCCCAATAAACCCATGAAAATTTCTCTGTTGGGCAATGATTACGTTCTTTGGCAAAACAGTGATGGTGCGATTAGTGCCTTGCCCAACGCTTGCCCTCACATGGGCGCAATGCTGTCAGAGGGATGGTGTGTGACAAAACCCGATGGCAGTAGCGCGATCGCCTGCCCTTTTCATGCGTTGGAATTTGACCATTCGGGTTGCACAGTCCTGCCTGGTTCTAACAAACAAACTAAATCGTTAATGCAGCCGCTAGAGTTAATTATCGAAGGTGATTTTATTTGGTCTTACGGAGGACATGAACCGAAGATACCAATTCCAAACATCATGAATGAGATTACAGCAGAGTATCAGTTCATCGGGGTTACGGGTGAACGCAGCATTCCGACTGATATTTTGAGCTTGCTGCTGAATATGCACGACTACAACCATCAAAATGGTACGCATCGAAAATTATTTGAGATTGAACAAGTCCAGGTGAAGCAGTTCATCGACGAAGGGTTACATTCTCATGCCTACTTGTCGCAACCCAGGAAAAAACCTACATTTCGTGACATTTTGAAAAATCCCGGTCTGCTGGCGATGCCAAAAGTGTTGGAAGCTCATCTAGAAAACTTCTTTCCGTTCATGGGATTGATGCACGGTGAGAATAAGCTGCTGAGCCTGAAAGAATGTCACTTCTATCTTCCAGAAGCTGAGCATCAATCTCGTGTGTTTGTGTTGATGTACATGAAGGCGCATTCTCCGATTGCACACTTGATCAAAGGCAATCTGCTGAAGTTAATTAATGTGGTTGTGGATCAAGACGCAAAGATTTTAGGTAAGATTTACGCCAATACACCGCAGCGAATTAAGTTAAACAATGAAGTGGGAATGGATTGGGTACGGCGAAATTTTGAAAGCTTTCCAGGTGTTGCCGAACCAAATCTATCTCGGTAGTTGCCAGCAACATAACAATTCGGGGCAATGTATTGATAAGGAATAACCATGTTAAAATCGCCACGCAGTCTGAGCATAAACTTTGAATCATAGATATGCGTCGCTTTTTTGCCAACACCTCCATATTGTTTTTACTAGCTGCTGCTTTTGGCACTTCTAGCTATGCTAAAGCTGAAAATAGCCACAGGCAAATTGTGGATCAAGCTTGGCAGATAATTAACCAGAAATTTGTTGGTACAAATTTTAACAGTCAAAATTGGCTGCAAACGCGACGAGAGGTTTTGTCTAAAGACTATACAACCAAGCAAGCAGCCTATGACGCTATTCGTGTGATGCTGAGAAAACTTAACGACCCTGAAACCCGCCTTCTGGATGGTAAGCAGCTTGCCAGTGTTGAGATGGAAAGCAGTGGAAAGTTCATTGGCGTTGGTCTGATAGATTTTTCAGTGGACAGCGATGAAAAAACCAAAGAACTAAGGGTAGTGACTGCCATATCGGATACTCCAGCTGCCAGAGCAGGTTTGCAACCTAAGGATATTATTCAGGCAATTGATGGTGTACCCACCAAAACTCTGAGTCATGATCAGGCGATGATGCGGCTGCGAGGTCAAGCAGGTACTCAGGTAGTTTTAACTGTACGCCGTCAGGGCAAGACCTTTGATGTACCGCTTTTACGTGAAGCTATCTCTGTGCAACCAGTACGTACCTCGCTCAAGCAGGAGGGAGGCAAAATTATTGGTTATATTGCCTTAACGCAGTTTACGCCTAATGCATCTCAGGAAATGCGTAATGCTGTCAAAGAGCTACTGAATAAAAATGTAGACGGTTTTTTAATTGACTTACGCAATAATCCTGGTGGCTTGCTTCAGCCTAGCACGGAGATTGCCAGTCTTTTCTTAAATAAAGAACGGGTTGCATCGATTCGAGATCGTACAGGAAGCTTGGAAGAAATTCAGACAAGTGGTTCCAAGCTCACCAATAAACCTGTAGTAGTCCTGGTTAATGATGGTACTGCCAGCGCCAGCGAAGTCTTAGCGGGAGCGCTTCAGGACAACCGTCGCGCGTTGTTAGTCGGAACCACCACCTTTGGTCGAGGACGGCTTCATGGTGGAGAGCAATTGTCTGACAACTCTGTTGTTTTGGTATCCGTCGGCAACTTGTTGACTCCTGCAGGACGTGACATTAGCCGCTTTGGCATAAAGCCAGATTACGTGGTTGAAATTCCACAAGCAGTGCTTGAGAAATGGACACCAGCAAATATTGCTACGCAGAAAGATACTCAGTACACCCAAGCACTTGCAGTTCTGATGCAGCGCATTTCAAGATTGAAATAGTTGAGATTTTGACCAAGCTACAGCGATTTTCATTTGGATGAAGTACAAATTCATCTGTGTCCATCTGTGTCCATCTGTGGTTCCATAATTCTTTGATGTATTACACCCAGTTGCAAACCGCTATAGCTTACAAACCTAACATCAGCAGTGATTAAGGTAGTTTACGCGCCGCCAAATACTCGTACATCTGCCAGCGTGCATCCACCTCGGCTTGCGCTGCTTCCAACAGGCGCTGAGCAAGGGGGGGTTTGCTCTTGGTGAGCATTTTGAAGCGATTTTCTTGGTACATCGACTGTTCTACTGGTTGCTTGGGCGATCGCATATCCAACTGCAAAGGATTCTTACCTTCTTTTTGTAAGTCAGGATTATACCGATACAGCAACCAACGACCTGAATCTACCAAAGCTTTCTGGTGACTCATCGCTGTCGTCATGTTGATACCGTGGGCGATGCAGTGGCTGTACGCAATAATAAGCGATGGTCCGTCGTAAGCCTCTGCTTCTAAAAATGCCTTGAGAGTATGTTCATCACGTGCCCCAAGCGCTACACTCGCTACGTAGACATTCCCGTAAGTCATGGCAATGAGCCCTAAGTCTTTCTTGCCTGCTGGCTTGCCACTGGCGGCAAACTTAGCAACTGCTGCTCGTGGGGTGGCTTTAGAGGATTGACCGCCTGTGTTAGAATATACCTCTGTGTCCATGACCAAGATGTTGACATTGCGACCGGTGGCAAGCACATGGTCAAGTCCACCAAAGTCAATATCATACGCCCAACCGTCACCGCCAACAATCCAGACACTTTTCTTAACTAGATAATCAGCGATTGATTTAAGATTTTGAATTTTAGATTTTAGATTGTTATTCTGTAGAGACGCGCCATGGCGCGTCTCTACATCAGACGCGCCATGGCGCGTCTCTACATCAGCGAGGATTTTATCTAATCGGTGTTTTAACAGCTCAATCCGTTCGCGTTGTTCGTAAATATCTGCTTCAGTGTTTTGCTGGGCATTTAAAATAGACTCAACAAGGTTATCATCGCCAATTTCAGCGCTTAATTTTTGCAGGAGTTCAGCGGCGAATTCGGCTTGCTTATCTAAGGAGAGGCGGAAACCAAAACCAAATTCGGCGTTATCTTCAAATAAGCTATTAGACCATGCGGGACCTTTTCCTTCGGCGTTCGTTGTCCAAGGGGTTGTCGGTAGATTTCCACCGTAGATTGAAGAACAACCTGTGGCGTTGGCAATAATGGCGCGATCGCCAAACAATTGTGTGAGCAATTTCAGATATGGCGTCTCACCACAACCACCACAAGCACCTGAGAATTCAAACAAAGGTTCTTGCAGTTGTT
Source organism: Scytonema sp. HK-05 (assembly GCF_963872035.1). NCBI lineage: Bacteria > Bacillati > Cyanobacteriota > Cyanophyceae > Nostocales > Scytonemataceae > Scytonema > Scytonema sp. HK-05. The sequence continues at coordinate 6,119 of NZ_CAWMYC010000173.1, read as the reverse complement.
GTTGGCGAATTTGATTAATTTTAAGCCCTTGACGGTCAGGATTTGGCAAACTTAAGAAAAAGTTCCAGTTTTCGCGCTCTTGCTTCCGCAATGGCAACTGTGGTTCCATGTTAATTGCCTTGCGTTCTGGCTGGGATTTATTCTTGGCAGGGCAAACATCTACACAAATACCGCATCCTGTGCAGTCTTCTGGGGCAACTTGAATAGTAAATTTCTGTTCGGCAAAGTCTTTATCTTTAGGGCTAACTGACTTAAAAGTTGCTGGCGCGTTAGCTAATTCACCCGCTTGATAAACCTTACTACGGATGGCTGCGTGAGGGCAAACCATGACACACTTGTTGCACTGTACGCAGACATCAGTGTCCCAAACAGGAATTTCTTGTGCGACATTGCGTTTTTCCCACTTGGCAGTCCCTGTAGGAAAAGTACCATCTGCAGGTAACGCACTGACGGGCAATTCATCCCCTTGCCATGACATGATTTTGCCCAGGACTTCCCGGACGAATTCGGGCGCGCTTACGGGGAATTGGGAATGAGGAGATGAGGGGGATGAGGAAATTATTTCCCCTGTCTCCCTTGTCTCCCTTGTCTCGCTTATCTCCCTTGTCTCTACTTGGACTTTATGCAAATTATCTAAAGTTCTGTCTACAGCTTCCAAGTTCTTGCGGACGACTTCCGCCCCTTTTTTGCCGTAAGTTTTTTCGATCGCTTGTTTGATTTTGGCGATCGCTTCTTCTTGTGGCAACACACCGGCTAATGCAAAAAAGCATACTTGCATTATCGTGTTAATCCTTGCCCCCATACCACTTTCACGAGCAACCTGATTAGCATCGATGACGTAAAACTTCAGTTGCTTGCGAATAATTTGCTCCTGCACTTCGACTGGGAGATATTCCCAAACAGTATCAGCATTGTAAGGACTGTTGAGCAGAAATGTTGCCCCAACAACAGCCGCTTTCAATACATCAATGCGTTCTAAGAATACCGATTGATGACAACCAATAAAGTTTGCTTGGTCAATCAGGTAAGTTGAACGAATTGGTTGTGAACCGAAGCGCAGGTGCGAAACGGTTATCGAACCGGATTTTTTGGAGTCGTAGACAAAGTAGCCTTGGGCGTAGTTGTCTGTTTCTTCACCTATAATCTTGATTGAGTTTTTGTTTGCACCAACTGTACCATCGGAACCTAACCCGTAGAACATTGCCCGTACAACGTTATCCGGTTCTATGGAGAAGTTGGGGTCAAATGCCAAAGAGGTGTGACTAACGTCGTCATTAATACCGATGGTAAAGTGATTTTTCGGTTTTGCCTGAGCAAGGTTTGCAAAAACTCCCTCCACCATCGCTGGGGTAAATTCTTTCGAGGAAAGACCGTAACGACCACCAACAATTTTAAGATCGGGGGAAATTCTGCCACTCCCTCGTTCCCGATCTGCCCATGCTGCTTCATAAATAGCAGCCACTACATCTAAATAAAGGGGTTCACCTACACTACCTGGTTCTTTGGTGCGGTCAAGAACAGCAATTGCTTTTACAGTAGCAGGTAGAACGTCTACAAATCTTTTGACATCAAAAGGACGGAACAGTCTGACTTTGACAACACCAACTTTTTCCCCACGGGCGTTGAAGTGATCTACCGTTTCATGCACTGTTTCACACCCGGAACCCATAAGTATGATAACCCGTTCTGCATCAGGGGCACCGTGGTATTCAAAAATGCGGTAATGTCGTCCTGTCCGTTCCCCGAATTGATCCATAACCTGTTGGACAATGTCGGGACAAGCGTTGTAATAGGGATTAATGCTTTCGCGTTCCTGGAAATAGACATCAGGGTTTTGGGCGGTTCCGCGTAACACAGGGTGATCTGGGGTTAAAGCGCGATCGCGGTGGGCAAAGACTAATTCATCATCAATGAGCGATCGCAAGTCGCTATCTTCCAGTAGTTGAACTTTCTGAATTTCATGAGAGGTGCGGAAGCCATCAAAAAAGTGCATAAATGGCACCCGCGCCTTAAGGGTGGCTGCTTGAGCAATCAGGGCAAAGTCATGGCTCTCCTGTACTGAAGCGGAACACAACAAGGCAAAGCCAGTTGCACGGGCTGCCATGACATCACTATGATCGCCAAAAATAGACAGGGCGTGGGTTGCGAGTGTGCGAGCTGCAACGTGAATAACGGCACTGGTGAGTTCACCTGCAATTTTATACAGGTTGGGAATCATCAACAGCAATCCTTGGGATGATGTGAAAGTCGTGGTGAGACAACCTGTTTGCAATGCCCCATGCACCGCTGCTGCTGCTCCGCCTTCACTTTGCATTTCAACCACACTTGGAACGGTACCCCAAATGTTGGGACGACTTTCAGATGACCAAGTATCTGACCATTCACTCATTGACGATGAGGGGGTGATGGGATAAATGGCAATCACTTCATTTAGGCGGTAAGCAACGCGAGCAACAGCCTCATTCCCATCTATCGTTGCAAAGGTTTTGTTCATCATTCCTCCTGTTAGTTTCCCCAGATGCCAAAATATCTACATTGCTAATTGCTAATAGCTCATAGATAATTCCCTAAGCTTCTTAGCCCTGGGTAATCTTCAAATTTGATATCAAATGAAAGTACTGCCCCACTCCGACTTGCAGCTTGCACATTTTGGCAATCTCATTTTTTATCAATTAAGTATTCCTTTAGACTGCATAAAGGAAACTATGAATAAAATAGTTAGAAATAGCCAATGCAACGGAACTTGGTAGACTCAAATTAATGAAGCGAAATATTAATTTAATATTTCTCTGTAGCTTTTTGTCTCATTTTGCTTCAATGTACAGACAATTTGCGACTTTGAGTCTAACTCTAAATCAATCTTTCATACAATTCAGTATCTCACGCTATCAATTGCATTGATTTGTGTGAATTAATAATGTACTCAAGAAGAGAAAATACCAATTAGCAATAGTTTCAAATAATAATAAAAAATTTTTGGGGTAGAGGTGCGGGAAATTTTTGCTTACAGGAAACCGAGATTATAATAAGTTTAGAAAAATACTATGAAAAATACTATTATTTTTATTTCCGTCTTCCAAAGATTGTTGCGTCATGTTTGTGCCAGTGGCACTGTTAAAATTTGGTACTCTATCAGATTATTTGGAACATCTGTGCAAAAATCGCAACACCCTCTCTCCCCTTACTCGCTGCTCCCTGCTCAGAGCAGTCTTAATGATAAGCCTTTTAGTATTTTTAAGAATGAAGGAAGAAAGCTCTTGAGGCACTTGGAGAAAGAGAATTATTGAACAATCACTCTTTCTCTTCAGAGGATGTTTGTAAAGTATCTATTCTTACTAGACGTGGCGACTGTAAGTCGCGGCTATACAGACAAAACCCGCCTACGCGGGTTTAAAACCCTTAATTTTTGGTTAGTCCGCGCAGGCGGACTTCGCTTGTGTAGTAGCGAATTATATTCGCCCAAAACTTTTAAAACTTCTTTGAAAGAAACGATATAACAATAAGATAGTCAGGAGTCACACAGTATCAATGTATTAATGTTGATTGTCAAACAATTTTGACTTTTGACTTTCGCGCAGCACTACTAGTCGTCGTGAAGTTTTCCGTAATTACAGATGTTTGTACTGAAATACTCCTTTGGATGCGTATGTTGATTTTCTTGCAACTATATATTCATGTGACGTATTAAACCAGTAGAATTCGTTCAGAATCCGTGAGTGAGGGGAAAATGACAGAAGAAGATCGCAGCGTCAAACTTGGGGGGAATGCTGACAGCAGTGTCATTATTCCTGGTAATAGCAATACTGCTACTATTACTATTACCAATTACTATTACCGTGAAAATACAACATTATTCCCTGTAGAATATACGGATGCCGCTGACGAAAATCTTCCCTGTCCTTATCGCGGTTTGTTTCACTTTGGTCCCGATGATGCGGAGTTTTTCTTTGGACGTGAGGTATTTGTAGAAGAACTATTCGCTGCGACTCAAAACCGTAATTTTATACCCGTTTTAGGTGCGTCGGGAAGTGGGAAATCTTCGGTGGTGTTGGCAGGATTAGTGCCAAAGCTGCAAAAAGAAGGTCACTGGCTATTTACTCACTTCCGTCCGGGTTCCGACCCTTTTTATGCTTTAGCTGAGGCACTTATTCCACTTTATAGATCGGAGTTAGATTCTACAGATAAGATGACTCAGGCTGGGAAGTTAGCCAAATCTCTCAATGAAGGAGAGCTTTCTTTAGCTAAAGTTTTTAGTAACATCCAACGTAAATATCCAAATTATAAAGTACTTCTGATTGCGGATCAATTTGAAGAAATTTATACTTTATGCGCGGATCATAAAATCCGCCATAGTTTTCTAGATAGTTTATTAGTCAGCTTTCAATCCTCTGCTTATCAGTCCCAATACAATCATGTACTAGTTGCAACCATGCGGGCAGATTTCTTGGGGAATGCTCTGTCATATCCCCCTTTTGGAGATGTATTGAAAAGTGATATTAAGCTGATCAGCTCGATGAAGCATGATGAACTATCACAGGTGATTGCAAAGCCTGCTGAAAAGTTGGGGGTGACATTTGAAGGGGGACTGGTGGAACGCATTTTGGATGATGTGGAAGATGAACCGGGGAATTTACCTCTTTTGGAGTTTGCGTTAACGGAATTGTGGAAGCAGCGAAAGGGTAAACTGTTAACCCATGCAGCTTATCAGCACATAGGGAAGGTACAAGGTGGGTTGGCTCGTCATGCAGATCACAATTATGGTAAGTTGACCGCAGCCCAGAAAGAACAGGTACGGCGGATTTTCATCCAATTAGTGCATCCGGGTGAAGGCAGACAAGATACACGACGAGTGGCAACGAAAGCCGAATTGGGTGAAGAACGCTGGAAATTGGTGACACAGTTGGCGGATGATCGATTAGTCGTCACCAGTCAAAATGCTGCTAACCAAGAAACTGTGGAAGTTGTTCATGAAGCGTTGATTCGTAATTGGGAAGAACTGGGAAAATGGATGAAAGCAGACGGTAGCTTTCGCGCTTGGCAAGAAAGGCTGCGGTTCGCAATGCTTCAATGGCAAAAAATGCAACGGGATGAAGGGGCATTGTTGCGGGGTGCAGTGTTAAAAGAAGCGGAAGAAAAGCTGAAACAACGCCGAGAGGAACTAAGTGCAGGGGAGAAAGAATTTATTCAAGCTAGTGTTGCACTGCGTCAAGGTAGTCAGCAGCGAATTTATTTGAGGTTGGGGGGGATTGGGAGTATCCTTTTACTGGCGGTGGGGTTTTGGGGTTGGTGGAATCATACACCTTCCGGGCAATTGACTCAAATTCGCTGGAACTTGACTAATATGAGTCAGCAGACGAGTCCTGAGTATCAATCAAAAGCGGCTGTCGCCTTTGCTAAGGATGAAAATTCTGCTCAAGCCTTGAAACTTGTCAACCAGATTCAGGATTCCGGTAACAAAGCCGATACCTTAAGAGCCATTGCCCAAGCCTATGGCAAGCTCAACCAACCCCAAAAAGCCGCTCCCTTGCTCGAGGAAGCGATCGGCTCTGCCAACAAGATTCAGGATTCCCAATACAAAGCCGATGCCTTAAGAGCGATTGCCCAAGCCTATGGCAAGCTCAACCAACCCCAAAAAGCCGCTCCTTTGCTCGATAAAGTGATCGCCTCTGCCAACGAGATTCAGAAATCCGATGACAAAGCAATAGCCTTAAGAACCATTGCCGAAGCCATTGGCAAGCTCAACCAACCCCAAAAAGCCGCTCCTTTGCTCGATAAAGTGATCGCCTCTGCCAACGAGATTCAGAAATCCGATGACAAAGCAATAGCCTTAAGTGCCATTGCCGAAGCCTACAGCAAGCTCAACCAACCCCAAAAAGCCGCTCCTTTGCTCGATAAAGTGATCGCCTCTGCCAACGAGATTCAGGATTCCGAATACAAAGTCGATGCCTTAAGAGCGATTGCCGAAGCCATTGGCAAGCTCAACCAACCCCAAAAAGCCGCTCCTTTGCTCGAGAAAGCGATCGCCTCTGCCTACCAGATTCAGGATTCCACTTCCAAAGCAATAGCCTTAAGTGCCATTGCCGAAGCCTATGGCAAGCTCAACCAACCCCAAAAAGCCG
>NZ_CAWMYC010000172.1:0-33096 GCF_963872035.1 Scytonema sp. HK-05 | reverse complement strand
CACCGCCACACCAAATTAAAAATTATGGTGTGGGGACTCCCGCCTGCCTAGCTAGAAATTTGTTCTGTGTTGCAATTGAATTGGCGGGAGATTGCTGCCAATCCCCCGGCAGAATTCTCTGAACCCGGAGAACGCAGCCAGACGCCTGTTTTGGATATTGATGCCTTGGTGCGACAGGTGCGCTCGCAACTTAGCGACAAAATTGAAGACCAATGCGGCATCTTGCAGCTATTGGATATCAGCCGTCCCGTTAGCATTGATGATATATATATTGATGTCAATATTTTGGAGGAAATCGCAAGCTTTCAGTGGTTAGAAATCGCTGACCTGCCGCTGTCCATCCCCACCCTACTTCGTTGAGGGTGGGGACTTCCGCGATACCGTTAAACTACATCCGCTCCTGTTTTCTCACGTCTGGAATTTCAGAAGAGTCAGCGATTGAAACCTTGCTTGGTGCAGGCAGAGTGTTGCTGTTGCTTGATGGGATGGATGAAGTTCTTAATCAACAGAGCAATGCTGTCTTAAAAGAAATTCGCTCGTTTTCGGACAAATATCACAAAAATCGGTTTGTGGCGACCTGTCGAACGGCAGATCAAAAGCTGAGGCTGCGAGGCTTTACCGATGTTGAAATTGCCCCGTTTACCCAACAACAAATCCGAGCCTTCGCTCAAAAATGGTTTGTGGCGTTTACTAAGACGAACACTGAGGCTGGGGTGGCGCAATCTGTTCAGTTTATTGAGAAGCTGGATTTACCCGAAAACTGGCAATTTCGCCAACTCGTGGTCACACCCCTGTTTCTGCATCTTGCCTGCTGGGTATTTCATGGTCAGGAAAAATTTCCGACGAAGCGGACTGAATTTTATAAGCAAGGGCTAGATCTTCTGTTGGGCAAATGGGATGAAGCCAGAGGCATTGAACGCGATGACGTTTACCGAGGGTTTTTATTGCCACAAAAGCTCAGGTTGTTGAGTCAGGTTGCAGCGGCGACGTTTGAGCAGGGTCACTACTTCTTTGAGCAACGCGTCATTGAGCAATACATTGGTGAGTATATTCGCAATCTCACCGATGCTCCAATGGAACCAGAGGAACTGCAACTAGAAAGCGAAGCGGCGCTGAAGGCGATCGAGGCACAACATGGGCTACTGACAGAACGGACACGGGGAGTTTTCTCCTTCTCCTATCTGGCGTTTCAAGAATACTTGACGGTTGGGTCTAAACGTAGAAAAATCTGCCAGCCTCCGGAAAAATCGCCCATGTATAAATACTCATTTTTTTAGAAAAATCCACGTTTGGGCGATTTTTCCGCCCAGATCGTTGGCGCTAAACCAACCAATTAGTAATGAGGCTGGCAGATTTTTCCGGTTTTAATGAAGCGGCAAGAAAAATCGTTGCCAGCCACAACCTACAAGCATTGGAGCAAGCTCTGGCAGGACTGGTTAGTCACATTAGTGACCCTCACTGGCGCGAAATCTTTTTGTTGACGGCGGCTATGCTCCGGAGTGCAGACGGGCTGGTGCAGTTGATGAAGCAACACATTGATGCACTGGTTGCCCAAGACCCTTATCTACAAGAGTTTTTGACGTGGGCAAGCCAAAAATCAAAGGATACGCCATCGCAACCAAAGGTAGCGACAGTGCGAGCATTTTACGTTGCCCTTGCCCGGACTCCTCACATGGCTTCTCACTTTACTCTAGCCTGCACCCTCGACCAGGGGATGTTTCTGGATGCAGCGTTGGATAACCTGCTGCGGTTGTGTGCGAGCGACCAAAGTCAGGACTTTACCCAGGCTCATGCCTGTGGAGATGCGCTCAGTAACATTCTGGGCATTGTTCTGGATGCTGGACTTTATAAATCCCTGCAACAACTCAGGGATCAATTCCCAAATCCGAATCAAAACCGAGAACGGTTTCAGATATGGTGGCAGGCACACTCTTCAGCCTGGGTTGAACAGTTAAAGACGACGATCATTAATTATCGTAATATTAACCACGACTGGCAGTTTAGCCAACAGCAACAGCAAGTGCTGCAACGCTACTACGATGCCAATCAGCTACTGCTCGATTGCCTAAATAGCAATTGTGAGGTGACTCTTGCGATTAGGCAGGAAATTGAAACCACCTTATTGTTGCCGACTAAGGAACTTGAGGACAGGGAATGGCAATAGAATTGTCATTGGTCAAAGCCGATCATTAGACCTCTTTAGAAATTTCATTTCTAAAGAGGTAGTGCAAGGCTTTCAGATTAATTTGCGGAGATGTCTATTTTGATTACTGAAAGATTTTTTAAGATAAAAGCCTTGCCAGATAAAGCTTTTAGTCTCAATTTGCTTTCAAAATTCAAGTCGTTTTCCTATTTTTAAAACTTTATCCTACTAAATGCTGGCTCCTTTTAGAGTCACTCTTTTATAGTCTCAATTCACTAATTCCTGGTTTATCCGGATAGGTGCAAGATCTGAGCCTCTCACTAGCCGCGAAAATCGCCGCTAGCAACAAATGAAAGAGGCACATTTTTCTTCACTTTCTGAAAGCCTTGCTATATAAGCCTTATAAAATGTGCATCTTAGGAGTTAGCTGAGAATAACTCTCCTTAATTTAATCTTAGTATGGAATGTTTTATTACGCTTTGTTTCCGTGTAATACTTGCTAACGCGGTGTTTCTAAAAATCTGTGATTTTGCTGATTTTGCTCTATTTTAATTCAACATCTTGCTCAAAAACCAGAATAAAATCATTTACGGTTTTTTTGTACTGAAAACCATAATCTAACAAAGCTTGCTTTAAAGTTTGCAACTCAGATTCTTTGAGTTTATCTTTCTTCGGTGCTATCTCAATAGCTTCCTTATTTACTGTAAAACTAAAACAGTCTTTGAATTGGTTATAATCCCAGTTTAATTTTCTTGCTACATTTAACTCGATGGCAGCTAATGTATCATCAAATTTGCTTGTAACCATAACTTTGCCTCTTACATGAGCTTACCTACATTTTAACAATCACAAGAGAGAAAAAACTAAACTTAAATATTAATTAATAGATAACAAGGAAGACAAGGAAGACAACCCATTTTCAAATTCAAAAAATCAATCTATTGGTAAATGTCTCGAAGGGAATAATGGAGTAGTAATTTGTAGTTAATAAATTGATAGTATTCCGATGTACATAAGTTTTAAATCAAATTAGAACAAAATTGGGCAATACTGATGAGAATACTAGAAAAAATGAAATTTATAACCACAAAAGGCTGTACTATTTCATTAAGCTAGCATACATTACCTTTATTGCCGGGTTCATCCACTTTTGCAGCCAGCGGAGCGCACTGCCCGCGCATGGCGATCGCTAAGCTGGTAATTGTTCTGGTCTAACTGCTCTGTGTTTCAGTTAGCAATATTTTTATCATGTATTTAAAATAAATTTAAAAGTATGAGGTAGTGTTGTGGAATTAGCAGCATCGCTGATATTGAGACTGGATCTTGCCTCTGATGGCAACGATATTCCCATTACCCCTATTTCTTTAAAGTGACTCACTTTCAACCTTCTCAACTCCGGCATTCAGCGCTTGGTGCGGTGTGCCGTAGCAGCCGAACAGGCACGACTCAAAGTCGGCAATTGGGACTGGGTTGCGCTCTAATACGTAATCGATGGCGACCTGCTCTTCGCAGCACTTGGCTATCACGTACGAGTATTTTTCTTTGAGAAAAGGGTGGGGATGCACCGCCACGTACCACGGTGTATTAGTCTCAAACTCACATTTAGTGCCAATTTTTTCAAGGATTGGTTTGTTCATTGTCGCCTGAAATCCTCATAGCGTTATTTGCGAAATGCTGTCCCAAATAACTTAATTTGGAATTGGGACAGGGAGCTTTAGATGTTGGTATAGAAGCTGATGTAGATTGGTCCTTTTAGTCGGCTAACAGGTCAACTCCCATGTTAACGACAGCATTCCGCAACAGCATCATTTGTTGACCAAAGTCAAGCAGAATCAAGGCAGCAGCTAAAAAGCCTATCATTGCCCTACTGCATGGCAGCGATTAGGTAGTCAAAGTAACCTCCAACAACGCTTGCGTCTTCTGCAGACATCATTGAGTTGGTGACATTTTTCATCGCACGGATGCTTTCAGCAACAGCCTCAATCGGAGTGCCAAGAGACCTGTACATTTCGCGAACACCAATGACCCCAATTTCTTGAATCGGGGTGATTTCACCAGCCACAACACTGTAGGTGATCAAGCGCAGGTAGTAATCCATGTCCCGCAGGCAAGTCGCAGTCATTTCCTGACCGTAAGCGTTGCCACCAGGAGAGACAATGTCTGGGCGCTTTTGAAACAGCTGGTTTCCAGATTGCTTAACAATGCGCTCCCGGTTTTGTGTTAAAACCTGAAGAAGGCGCAGACGACGCTCACCACTTGTGGTAAAGCTTTTAATCTGGTCGAGTTCGCCTGGGCTGAGATAACGAGCCTCAGCGTCCGCGTTTACAATCGACTTTATGATAAGACTCATTAACAGACTCCTTAAAAAAATGAAATCAAGTTGATCTAAAACTGTCGCGACTCACTAAAGATAGTGGCATCATTGTTCATACGAATGATGAAAGGTGAATACTTTCATAAGAGATGTTGACGAAGTATCCACTGACAACGCAACAGAAAGTATTCGCAACGTTAAAAGGTCATGTGTTAAACGTTGTAGACGTTGTTGTCAAGATAATGCTTGGTCAAAAAATGAGCCACTCAGCAGCTCAGCTCCAGCAGAAGGGTAATTGTTTGGCGCTTGTAAGTGCAATTGAATTGAATCCGCTTATCGATTGGGCTACGGATTCAACTCAGTTTTTAACCAAAGTAATTAGCAGAATTTAAGTAGTTGTTGTGCATTTTCCCATCAGGCATTTTTGCCCCTCTCAGATTAGCCCCGCTTAAATTTGCTCCTCTCAGGCTGACCCAATTTAGATTGGCATTGCCTAGATCTGAGTTACTCAAGTCTGAGTTGCTCAAATTTGCCCCAGTAAAATCTACTTGCCTCAAATTTGCTTGAATTAAGCTTATTCCTCTCAAGTCTGCCTTCCTAAAATTTCTTTCCCCGGCTGCACATCGCCTCAAAACTTCATTGGCATCCATATTGGCTGCCTCGCAACGAGTAGCGTTGTCGCTGTTTATATATTTTAATTATACTTCACAATTCTCCAGTTTTCCCAAATGACAAATAAGAAATCACAAATAGGTCAAGTACAATTTGACTGCTCCAATATGCGCCTGTATAACCAGGGAATAAGGTTTTTGTCTGAAAAGCTTACTGGATAGGAGGATATAGGATAATTTCGTCATATCCTAATTTAAGGTATTAGTTCCACTCACATTATCTAAGAAATAAGTAGAAGGCACCTATGCTAAAGGGAAGATAGTTTTTCAACAAAATCTTGCTTCACTTACTGATGTTATTTTTGTTCACCTACTTACTTTTAAATTTTCTTCTAAAAAATCTAACTCAGCAAGGGTTATAGAAATTAAATTATAGATGCTTACACAACACGTTATTTTGGATTAAGTTATAATTAAATTATCAGGAATTATTTTCGGCTACGTAACTGAACTTTATCAACAAACACCTCTCCGAATCTAATTTTATCTACCCCTCGATTGCGGAGATTTTTTATGTCAAGTTATGTTAGCAATCTCTCTTTTGAGGTTGAAGAAGATGACCTCATACAGATATTTTTGCAACATGGATATGTGAACCAAATCCAAGTAGCCATGAACCAGAAAACTGGCGAGAAGAAAGGATTTGCCATTATAGAAATGAAAACTGATGCCGAAGAAGCAGCGGCAATTCGGGCGCTGAGAGGCATTGAGTGGATGGGTCGTAGCCTCAAAGTTAATAGAGCGAGGACTAAGTACAGCATTTCATAAATACATGTGGATTCAACGACAAATTAGCGCCGCCGTCTCTAGTGAAATATGAGTCGGACATCAATACAAATCAGATAAAAAAATGCAAGTTTTATTAAAGAGATCGAGTCAATCAGTGACTCATCCTACAACTGATAACAGCCAAGCAAATACAACTACATATACTTGGCAAGCTGTGTGGAGTAAGCATAGTTGCCCTTGCTGCTCATACACTTTACTCCGTCATATGCGTTTAGGAGGTATTTACTGGCGTTGTAGCCATTGTTACCAAGATATGCCAGTTTATACCCCATAATAGTCCGGGATCAGACCCAATGTATATCTGCATTCCGGTGTATTTGGGTCTACACTCTTGTGGAAGTTACTTAATTTTCTATGAAAATTCTTTTGAAGCTGATTTTACCTTTGCTGAAACTGCTGTAGCCGACTTTCAAGGGGGATCGCTGCGTTATTACTTCACTTATGGTTCACCTGCGCAACTGTTGGAACGCTACACTGAGTTAACTGGGCGAGCTTTCCTACCTCCCCGTTGGGCACTAGGCTACCACCAATCTAAATGGGGATATCGTACAGAAGAAAAAGTCCGAGAAGAAGCAAAGGCGTTTCAAGCTCATAATCTGCCTTTGAGTGCTATTCACTTAGATATTGACTGTCAAGTTGGAAACCGAGCTTTCACTATCGACCCAGACCGCTTTCCCAAATTGGCAAGTTTTACGCAAGAACTCAGGGAACTTGGGGTACAATTTATTGCTATTCTCAACCCAGGAATTAAGTACAGCCGCAACAGTAACTTATTTCTGGAAGGTCAGATACTGGATGGGTTTTGCAAACTCCCCAATGGTAAACTCGTTGTTGCACCTGTTTGGCCCGGTTGGTCGGTTTTCCCAGATTTTACCAATCCAAAAGTTCGTAGATGGTGGAGTCGCCAATATCAATACCTGCTCGATGTTGGTGTGGCGGGTTTTTGGCATGATATGAACGAGCCTGCGGCTTTTATTACTTCAGGCGATCGCTCGCTTCCCAAAGTCACACAACATTATATGGAAGGCAGAGGCGGCGACCATCGCGAGGCGCATAATGTATACGGGTTACTGCAAGCTGAGGCGGCGTATGAAAGTCTTTGTCAGTACTCAGCCGACAGACGCCCCTTTATTGTTTCCCGTGCTGGTTGGGCAAGTCTTCAGCGTTATGCTTGGACTTGGACGGGCGATGTTGAGTGTACCTGGGCTGCGTTGCGAACCACAATGGCAACAGTTGTGGGTTTAGGGCTTTCAGGCATTCCCTACAGCGGTCCTGATATCGGTGGTTTCCAGGGGAATCCCGGTGGTGAACTTTACCTACGCTGGTTCCAGATGGCAACCTTTTTCACGTTCTACCGGACTCACTCTTCTAATAACGTAGAACACCGCACACCTTGGACTTATGGCGAACCTTATTTAAGTATTATTCGGCAATTCTTAGAACTGCGCTACCAACTGCTTCCCTACTTCTATACCTTATCTTGGGAAGCGACGCAAAAAGGTTATCCTCCGGTGCGTCCGGTGTTCTGGGGTGCGAGTGATGAACCTGCAGTTTGGGGTGTAGAAGATGCTTTTTGTAGCGATCGCGCTCCATCAGCTCCACCAGTATAATCATTTTCCGCCTTACCTGAGCAATCTAGTGAGAGCATTATAAAAGCCAGAGCAGTAGCCAATACTGCTATGACTGTTGGTATAAACCAATAGCTAGAGTGCAACGCATCCCAAAGCTTGCCCAACTTGACGTTTTTCATCAGTTGTCGCCAGTAGATTGAGAATGTACCTTGGCGTTATCGTTTCCTTGCGCTCGTAATTCAGCAAGTTGTCGGAGCGAATCGCTGATGCGACGCGATTTTGGTACTTCACTTTTACCAGATGGCCAACCTTCACGCTGACGTGATCGGTTTCCATCTGTCTCTTCTGTTTGGTCGTGAAACAAAATTTGTTGCGTTGGGAAGGGTAAATCAATGCCGTTTTCTGTGAGCTTTTTCTTGATTGCAGATAGCACGCGATCGCGTGAGGTCAGATCGTCTGCACGACGTGGCGGATTAATCCACCAACGTGCGCGGATATTAACAGTACTTTCAGCTAAATCCATCACCAGTACATCGGGAGCGGGGTCTTTCAAAACCTCATTTACGCTATGCATTGCCTCCATAATTAACTGCTTTGCTCTGTCGATATCATCCCCGTAGCCAATGCCGACATCGTACTCTAATCGCCGATTATCAAAGGCAGTATTTACAGTCACAGAATTAGTGAATAACTCAGAATTAGGAATTACAATCCGACGACCATCGTAAGTTCTGATTGTTGTGGCTCGTGTCTCGATATTTTCGACTGTTCCCTCAAAGTTTTTAAACACAATTTGGTCATCGATTTGAAACGGTTCAGTTAGCAGAATTAAAATGCCAGCTAAGAAGTTTTGCAAAATATCGCGGAAGGCAAAACCAATTGCCACACCGCTAATTCCTAATAATTGTATTAAATCACCTGCTTTGAATGTGGGAATTACTATTGACAGAGCCACAAATAGACCCACCAGAATTGTTGTACCTTGTGCCAACCTTCCCAGTACCATTCCCAAATTCCGGGCTTGACGACGGTTACGGGTCAAGCGTTTGACGACTTTCTTAATTGTCCGAGCAACGAAAAAGAAGATGGCAAAGACGATTAATGCCAGTACGATATTAGGCAACAGGACAATGAATCCGTTAATCATTCCTTGAATTTTGTCCCAAACTGCGGATATCTCTGCGTTCATGTTAATTGCTTAGTTGCCAGCACCGTTGATAATAGTAGAAAGTTAGAAAATTTCACTCTCCCTGAAGGAGCGTTAATCAATTAGCTTTTGTTGAATTCTTCATTCGGCATATTAGAGCTAGTTGATCCCATGATTTCTTCAACTTGGCTGACCTCAAATATTAGCTTAAAAGGTCGCCCCATTTCTTTTGCCAAAAAAGCTTCTAACAACTTCACCTGCTTGGGGGTAATAGGTTCTTTTGCCCGCACGCTTAATCTAACTTGTGGAGGTTTGGTTAGCCAGTTAGTATCGCTTTTAAGCAAACTCAAGCGTTGAAAGGTCACGGTTCGGTTCAGCAATGCCTTTCTGACACTGCTTTCCAGCCGTGCTTGTCTGACTAACTCGCCAAAACTGACGCTCAAAGGAATGAGCAACGCACCTGTTAAAGTCAGTGTCCAAATTAACGGTGTTCGTGCCCTTTTTAGTGGAGAATAGCCGACAATGAAAAACGTCAGCATACACGCTAAGGTAATGCCTAAGAGGTTGGTGAGGTAGAGTAGAGTTGCTCCCTGACTAAGTGACCAGTTTGCTTGCGACAAACCTAAGCCGATGACACAAACAGGTGGCATCAGAGCAACTGCGATCGCTGTTCCTGCTAAACTAGTAGAAATTTTCGGCTGAACTTTGGCGTAACCACTAATCGCACCAGCTACGACTGCGATACCCAAATCTAGCAAAGTGGGTTTAGAGCGAGATAGCACTTCACTCCCAAAGTTGGAAATGCCGACCAGCGAACCTAAACTATAGGCGATCGCCATTGCCATCAGGGTTCCTATTACTACCGCAATCAGACCGAGACGAAATAACCTAACATTACCTGCCAACGCACCAAAGGCTAACCCTCTAATTGGCAGCATCAATGGTGCAATAATCATCGCACCAATGATGACAGCAGCGCTGTTAGTGAGTAATCCAAATGTAGCGATCGCACAAGAACTAACAATTAAAATCAGATAAGTTGTGTTTGGGGTAGATTCGTCTAGCAAGTCTGTTTTTAGCTGCTCTACCTGGGTTGGTTCCAGACTACGTTGCCTAAAGTTTCGGAAGCGCTCGCGAATATCAAGCATTGCTATGCCCCAAAATTCTTACTTTACCTTCAATCTTTTAATTACAATCTCGTTCCTTGGGAGGTTTTATCTAGCGATGATTTGATTAAAATTAACGCAGAAGTTTAGCGGGGTAATTTTAGCATGACGATTGAATCAGCAATTGGAGAAGCTGCAATTGAAGAAAATCTCAAACAATTTCTTCTGGTACTTTCGGTTTCTCTGAGTGTGGCAACGCTACCACAGATATTTAGCTGGTTTCGTCATATCCCCTACACCCTACTGTTAGTGATTGTCGGGTTAATGCTGGCACTGATAGATGTTAGATTGGTTTACCTCTCCCCTGGCTTAATTTTATCGATTTTTCTACCTCCCTTGTTGTTTGAAGCTGCCTGGAACTTGAAATGGGCAGACTTAAAGCGGGATTTAGTGCCAATTTGTTTGTATGCGGTAATTGGAGTAGTAATTTCCATTGCCGGAGTTGCGTTTGGGTTAAATCAATTTGCCGGAATTTCTCTGACAACCGCTTTGCTAATTGGAGCTTGTCTTTCTGCCACTGACCCGGTTTCAGTCACAGCGTTATTTCGGGAATTGGGAACAGAAAAACGACTCGCAACTTTAATGGAGGGGGAGAGTTTATTCAATGATGGTATGGCAGTCGTTGCCTTTGGTTTTTTAGTCGCGCTGTCATTGGGAACCGCCGAATGGGGATTCCAACCAATTTTGGTACAGTTTTTTACAGTTGTCGGTATCGGTGTAGCGGTAGGAGCTTTAATTGGGTTTGGCATCTCTTACCTAACTCAGCGCTTCGATCTGCCGTTAGTGGAGCAGTCATTAACTTTGGTTTCCGCTTACGGTACTTACTTAATAACTGAGGATTTGGGTGGTTCTGGAGTGATTGGAGTTGTTACTTGTGGTTTGATTCTGGGTAACTTTGGCTCTCGCATTGGCATGAACCCGCGTACACGAGTGATTGTCAGTGAATTTTGGGAGTTTCTGGCATTTTTTGTCAACTCTATTGTGTTTTTGCTAATTGGCGACCAGATTCGCTTTGCGATTTTAGGAGAAAACTTGGGTGCGATCGCCATCACAGTTGCAGCGATGATTGTGACACGAGCGATCGCTATTTACGCACTGAGCTTTGTAAGCAATCGTCTCGCCAACTCGGAAATTACCACATCAAATCAAACGGTGCTTTGGTGGGGTGGGTTGCGGGGTGCTGTTTCCATTGCCTTGGCGTTGAGCGTGTCAGCCAGTTTACCAAATCGCGAATCATTGATTGCTACAGTCTTTGGCGGAGTATTGTTTACGCTGCTCGTACAAGGATTGACCATCCAACCCTTGTTAAAAAAGTTGCAATTGCTAGGCGATGGACCTCTGCGGCAGCAGTATTTAGAGGTAATTGCCCGCCAAACTGCCCTCAATCGAGTACTGCAACACTTAGAAAAAGTTGAGCAGCGTCCTGGTATTGAGCCAGAGTTTTACAACTACCAGAAAGCGCTGATTAAAGGAGAGCTTGAGCGTCTGCAAGCAGAAATCGAGAAATTACAGGATGAGTATCCCAATATGCGGGACTTTACAGTTGAGCAGCTGCGCTCAGAACTCCTAGCAATTGAAGCAGATACTTATGCTGAATTTGTTCGCTCAGGTCGATTGAATCGCGAACTTGCACCCTCTCTTGGGCTGGGCTTTATTATACCACAAAAATAAAAATTATGTTACTATCATTAGATATAATTTTTTGAGCTTTTGTGATCAAAGAATAACCATTATGGCGCAAGACATTCAGTGCGATGGCACGGACTGCCCGCCAAGGAGCGATCGCTCTAATAATTGAGAGATTCCCAGGAGCGTTAGCCATACGTATGCTCGCGCTGGGTAGTATCATTCTGGCTTTGAGGGCTATGGCGAGCTACTCAAACGGGTGGGAGAAACATCCCATCGCAGTTGCTTAGTGCTTCCCACTTGCGAGAAGCCTGTTGAGTTGGCAGTATTGGAAGGAGAAACACTACCCGTTCACTCATTAGAACTGACGGGTTTGAACGAGGAAGAAGAACGCACAATTTTTGAAGTAAAGGCTGCCTTCGCTGGGACACCGGATGAATGGAAAGAAGTCATTCAACATTATGCTGAGAATCCGCTAGCATTAAAACTCGTTGCTTGAGCCAGTCTAGAGATATTTGGAAATAGTATTTATGAACTAGTCAAATACATAAAAGCCGGGTCATTGCCTTTTGCTGATATTAGCCAATTTTTAGAGCGGCAATTCTATCGACTAACAGACTCAGAAAAAGAGGTTATGTACTGGTTGACGATTAATCGCGAGCCGATTTCTTTATCAGAGTTAAAAGAAGATATTGTCTCTCCAAAATCAAAACATTCTTAAATACTTAGATGTGGTTGTAGCGTTAGACGTTTTGGCATATACGAGCGCTTTTTTCTTCTAGAGAAATTATACAATTACGATGCCACCGGACATGGTATTAGTCTAAAGTCTAGTGTAAAAAAAATCTGACAAAAATAAAAACCCTCTGCTAATGCAGAGGTAATCATTTAACTAGCAACTTACGTCAGTACACTCTTCGAGCTAGCTTATAGTACAAGAAAATAGCAATCATTGCACCCAATACAGCAACGAACAAACCGGGAATACTAAAACTTGCTGCAGTTAACGTGAAGCTTCCGGTTTCTAAAAGGTTAACCAAAGTTCCTCCAAGAATAGCACCAACAATTCCCAGGAACATTGTGCCAAGAATGCTGCCTCCTTGGTAGCCAGGATAGATCGCCTTTGCAATAGCACCTGCAAGTAAACCCAACACGACCCAAGCTAGAATGCTCATTGTTTTACTCCCATTGCGGTATTGAACGATGCAAAGCGTTTAAAGTACTTAAAACAACTTTTATCTTGTTTCTAATCTACTCGCATCCGTCGGCTTAACATAACTGTCTACAGAAAGAAGGGCGCTCTTGCTCAAGTTAGATTAGACAATAAACGATAGCTGCCTCAAAAGACAAAAACACAATGCACTCACTCAAGAAACGACATGACCCCTCTTTCATGACTCTCACAATTTTTTCTTTTTTTAGCAAATAAATTCATGTCCTTTTTTAACAAATTACAAAGGACACAGAGTCAAGAGAAATCAGATAAAATTACAGATTCTTTAATGTTACTATATTTCACGTAAAAAAATGAGTTTTTTAACCTAAATTAACTTTACAGATTTCACCTTAATGCTAAAAAAATCTTTTTAAATCAATGGTCATCTCAGCAGATTTCTATCTAACTACTCTGTTATCTCATGTTATTTAAATTCCATGTTACGTCATTTCATGTTATTTATGTTATTTCAATACTATTTTAACGAAATGTCTTGCTACAAATTGATATTTCTATATATTTTAATTGCTCAAAAGGAATGCCTCGCTACAAATTGATATTTCTATATATTTTAATTGCTCAAAAGGAATGCCTTGCTACAAATTGATATTTCTATATATTTTAATTGCTAAAAAAATATATGTTTTGATAAATTTATGTTTAATGGTAGATTTTTTTCTCTTATAAATGTATAATCATGATAACGTTTATGGTAGAAACGCAATATAACCCTAATTTTTCAGCAGACGAGCATAGCCAAATAATGTTGTTAAGTGTTTGCATGACTTGCAATGGAACATATAGGAGCGCATTTGTGCTTGTAGCTAGTAGGAGTCACCCGTAAAAAAGGTTGACTTAAATCACCTTACAGGTTAAATTCTTAACAAATCTACATCAGTCTGCCTAATCCACGGATTGCCCCAAACATTTTGTTATGTCGGGGTAATTTTGGAGCGGAGGAACCAAGTTTGGGGCTAATCTCACAAAAGAGGAAAGAATGAAAAATGAAAGAATGAAAAAAGACAAAATTACTCTAGTTTTTTCTTCTGTCTTTTTTTTTCTTCTTTTCTCTCCCACAGAAGGACATCTCTCAGTCCTAGCCCGTCAGCTAACTTCGTCGGCATTGGGAGGAGACTGAACGAGCAGCATTCTTACGAGTAATGCCTTGTTCTCGTCAGTGTCCTTGGCTGGTATCTGTGCGCTTCGTTGTACCTGCCCTCGACCATGAGAAAAGGGTTCTAGTACCTTCTCTTTTGGTAGCTGAGGCAGGAATATTGCCATATGGTGAAGTTCAACTATGTTACCGACCAAAAAACATCGCATCGCTCTGATTTCTGTTGATGGAGACCCGGCTGCAGAAATTGGACAGGAAGAGGCTGGGGGACAAAATGTCTATGTGCGTCAAGTAGGTTGTGCGCTTGCCCAGCAAGGTTGGCAGGTGGATATGTTCACTCGCCGAAGTAGTCGTGAGCAAGCTGCCATTGTGCAACATGGACCATTATGTCGGACTATCCGCTTGAAGGCTGGACCTGCGGCGTTTATAGGGCGATATGACTTATTCGACCATATGCCTGAATTCATCGCAGAGTTCAAAGCATTCCAGCAGCAGCAAGGATATCACTACCCTCTGATTCATACCAACTACTGGTTGTCCTCTTGGGTGGGTATGGAACTGAAAAAGCAGCAACCGTTGATTCAGTTGCATACTTACCACTCTTTGGGAGTAGTCAAGTACAGTGCTATTTCTGATATCCCAGCAATTGGTAGCAAGCGACTAGCCGTTGAAAAAGCCTGTCTGGAAACTGTGGATCGAGTCGTTGCAACAAGTCCTCAAGAACAGGAACATATGCGAAGACTCGTTTCCACCCAAGGGCAAATAGAAGTCATTCCTTGTGGGACTGATGTCGATAAGTTTGGGTCAATTCAAAGGTCTGCAGCACGGCAGGAATTAGGAATTGCACCTGATGCCAAGATGGTTCTCTACGTCGGTCGTTTTGATCGGCGCAAGGGAATTGAGACACTCGTGCGAGCTATTGCAAAGTCGAGTTTGCGCTGTTCAGATAACCTACAACTCGTTATTGGAGGTGGCTATCGTCCAGGTCACAGCGATGGGAACGAGCGCGATCGCATCGCCGGGATCGTGGCTGAACTCGGATTGGAAGATTGCACAACCTTTCCAGGTCGCCTTGATGATTCTGTTCTCCCCTTGTACTATGCAGCCGCAGATGTGTGTGTTGTACCAAGTCACTACGAACCTTTTGGTTTAGTTGCGATTGAAGCAATGGCAAGTCGGACTCCAGTCGTGGCTAGTGATGTTGGGGGGTTACAGTTTACAGTCGTACCTGAAGTGACTGGGTTACTTGTTCCCCCTAAAGATGAAGCCGCTTTTGCCGATGCTATTGACCGCATTGTGATCAATCCAACTTGGCGAGATCAATTAGGTGAGGCTGGTCGCCAACGTGTAGAAATCGCTTTCAGTTGGCATAGTGTGGCATCCCGATTGACTCAGATCTACACACATCTACTGGCTCAAACCATGCCCTCAATAGAGAGCAAAGCTCAAGTTGCAGCTTAATTTCTACAGCTTTAACAGTGTTGTGTGTGTAGGGGCAAGAACAACCTTGTACTCATACCAAGTGCTGGTTGGAAAATGCTCCGGACTTAGCACTCAAAATCCAGCACTAGTAAAAAGAGCAATTCTGTCTAATGGCTATGCCGAGTGACAGAAACGCGCACAAACAGCAAAAAACAAGCCAATGAATCTCTTACATCAGGGAGTTATGAATATGCTGAATATCGGAGATTACGTACGGCATCAAATCACTGGACAGATAGGTCAAGTGATCGGTTATGGACATCAAATACTGCATGGAGTCTATGTAACCACCCTAAAAGTACGAGCCAGCAACAGTCACTTAATTGATAATCAAAGCAGATTTATTGAGGATGTGTATTCTGAATGGGTGCTAGCAGAACCAGCAGAAAGCGGGATGGTACTGCTAGCTTGAGACTTATTTAATAGAGCGTTGAGAACAAATGAGATTCTCCAATTCTTTCTTTTAAAGGATTTACAGCTATGTTCAGTTAATTGAACCACAGATTTTCGTAGGGGCACGGCACAGAACAGCCCCTACCCCGTGGTTTATTTACTTGAAACCCGTTGTAAGAGGAGCATCTAACATTTGTTGAAACAATATGACTAGCTGCTGTCTTAGCAGCATAGTCAAGATAGAGGGGAAAGTCTACTGGGCTTTGCCCCTTCTATTTATATGGTTGCAATTTACAAAAATTTACAAATTTCCTAAGCCTTCAGACACAAGATATATTAGCCCGAAGTATCTCAAATGAGAAATAACTTGATAAACCTAACCAGAGAAAGACGATCAACAGTCTTTAATCTTCATAGCATCTATGTAACTTAACTTTAACCAGGATTAATCAATCTGGAAACTTATCGCTCATCACATCTCCAATTCCCAAAAGACCGAGTGGTTACAGGCGGGAGATGTGATAGGTCTATGTTGATACAGGCATTTGTACATAAGGAAAGAAAACATTATGCGGCTGAATCTGACTTTGTTTTGGGTAACTTTATCCTTCGTCATCGTGGGAGCAATTATGCTGCTTCTCCAACCCGCTATTGATTTTCACTAAATAGAGTTGACTTTTGGCTGATGCAAACAATTCTATCCCAACAAAATACATCCTCCTGTGAATCTAAACCCTACAAGTTGGAAGACTGGCAAAGAGCTAATTGCTCACTCAATCAAGAGTATGACTATTGGATTGAGGATGTTGAGGGAGAGATTCCAACCAATCTGAACGGTACACTGTTTCGCAACGGTCCTGGTCTACTAGATATCTTCGGTCGGGAGATTCATCACCCTTTCGATGGAGATGGTATGATTTGTGCTGTCTCCTTCTCCAACGGACGCGCTCATTTTCGCAATCGCTTTGTCCGTACAGAAGGCTACTGTGCAGAACAGAAAGCAGGTCGAATGCTCTACCGGGGTGTGTTTGGAACCGAAAAACCAGGAAGCTGGCTGGCAAACGCCTTTGACTTAAGAAAGAAGAACGTTGCCAACACCAATATCATTTACTGGGGCGAAAAACTGCTAGCGCTGTGGGAAGCTTCCCATCCATATCGTCTTGATCCCAACACGTTAGAAACTCTAGGGATCGAAACGCTAGACGGCGTTCTGCACAAAGACTCGCCTTTTGCCGCCCATCCAATGATAGATCCTGGAGATGAAACTCGGGAACCCCGTCTAGTCACTTTCGCCATCAAACCTGGTCCATCACAACCATCACTGTTTATGAGTTGAACCAGGCTGGCAAAGTTGTACAACAACACGACCATAAAATTCCAGGCTTTGCCTTCATCCATGACTTTGCGATTACGCCAAACTATTGCTTGTTCTTTCAAAATCCAGTTTCCTTCAATCCCCTACCATATGTGCTTGGCTTTCGGGGAGCAGCAGAGTGCATCAAGTTTCACAGGCGTAGCCCCACTAAAATTTGGCTCATCCCTCGCGATCCCTCTCAAGAAGTTCAAGTTCTCGAAACAGACCCCTGTTTTGTTTTCCACCATGCCAACGCTTTTGAGCAGGGCGACGAGTTGATTGTGGACTCAGTTTGCTACGAAACTTTTCCAGGCATTGACCACAATCTGAATTACCAGGAAATTGACTTTGATGCTCGACCTCCCGCACAGCTGTGGCGTTTTCAGCTCAACTTGAAAACGAAAACAGCACAACGAGATTTACTTGTTGAGCGTTCCTGTGAGTTTCCGTTTATTCATCCTGATCGGATTGGTAAACCACATCAGTGCATATTCTTAGCAGCTGCTCACCAACCACAAGGCGATGCACCCCAGCAAGCGATTATTAAAGTTGATCCCGAATACGGTGAACAAGAATTTTGGAGTGCTGCACCTAAAGGTTTCCTTGGGGAACCTGTGTTTGTACCTCGACCAGGCAGTACTCAAGAAGATGATGGGTGGGTGCTGACATTGGTCTATGATGCAGATCACAATCGAACTGATGTCGTTATTTTGGACGGAACTTCTTTGGAAAAAGGGGCGATTGCCTTCGGCACTGGGCTTTGCCCAATCGCTCGTCTGCACTTAAAGCACCACATTCCTTATGGATTGCATGGCAGCTTCACAAACGAAAGAATGAAGTATGAAGAATAAAAAAACTATACTTTATTTATTCTTCTCATTTTTACCTTCGTCTCATACTTCACAATTCAAGCTTTAGAAGTTATGGGTAGAAAAGCCGTTTTGTTGATCATCTGGATAGGATTTGTCGCCTACACTATATGGTTGGCTCCACTCGATCAACCAGACACATGGTCTTTAGGAGGGAAGCTGTTGACACTCCACTGGGGAAAGCTTAACGCCATCATCCCAGCTATATTCTGCCTGATGGGTATCTGGCCGATGATTTATGCTTGCCTAATGTTTGCCGATGGCAAAATGCAAAACTTTCGCGCTTGGCCCTATTTCATTGGGTCAAACTTCACAGGTGTCATCTGTCTTTTGCCGTATTTAATTTTTCGTCAATCTCATCAACAATTCTTTGGAAAAAAGGATAAGTTACTGGAAATTCTTGCTCGGCGCTCAACAGGAGTTTCTCTTGTGATTGGTACAATTTGCATACTAGCTTATGCAACAATTGCTGGAAATTGGCAAGATTACGTTCAGCAATTTCAGACTCAGCCATTTGTTCACCTCATCAGTATCGACTTCTGTTTGATGTGCCTAATATTTCCCATAACTTCACTATTCGATGATGATATGGCACGAAGAGGTCTTAAAGACCCTCGGATTTTTTGGTCAGTTGCGCTCTTACCCTTGTTTGGTCCATTATTATATCTTTGCTTGCGTCCACCCCTACCACAGACAGATGCAAAAGAATTATTCGCTTAACAAAGTCAGAATTTGTTGTGCAGCACGCTGACCACTGCGGATTGCACCCTCCATATAACCACGAAACTCCACAGGGGCAGTATGCTCGCCAGCAAAGAAAACCCGACCAGCAGACTGCGTTAAATATGGATCAAAGCGATGCAACTCTCCCGGTCTAAAATAGCAGTAAGCACCTCGCGCCCATTCATCAGCACTCCAGTCATAGGAACGAGAGGTGATAATTTCCGGTGCATCAGGATAGATAGTTTTTACTGCTGCCACTGCTAAGTCACCAGCGCGCTCAGATAGCTTTAAACTGCGAGTACCCCCACTAAAACAGGAAAGAATTTTTTCCGTCCCCATCTGAGCGAAAGTCGGCTCCCAGATAGCCTGGTAATCACCCTCAAGCAAGACAATTCCAAAGTTTGGCTTTGACCAAAAGCGGTGTGGATATTGCAGTAAGGTCTTGACTACACCACCGTAAGGTAAGCTGGAGATAGCCTCTCGCTGTGCGTCAACAAGTGGTGCTTCTATCGGAATGTGACGCAGCACGCTCCAAGGAATCGTCACGATCGCGCTGTCAGCCACAACCTCAACTAAACCGCTTGCTGTCTCAACATTAACAGTCACAGTCTCACCTGTTTGTTGGATACGACGCACGGGAGTGCCAATGTGAACTTGCTGTTCCAGATGTTGAGCTAAGGCATCCACCAGACGCGAAATACCGCCACGAACTCGCATATTGCAGCCTGTGTCGCTAATACCTGTAAGATAAGCAAAGAAACCTATGCCAATCAACTCTGGGTCGGTTGCAAAGAATGAAGAAGCGAGCCAACGGGCAATTCGACGGGCAAACGGCGCAATTGAGTGCGTATCCAACCACTGATCTAAAGTCTGTTGCGGGTCTTTTTGCTCTTCAAGCAGGCTTTCGAGTTTTGCATAGAAATTGTCTAAACCATTGCTTTGTTCCTCTGTGAGGGACATACGGTTGCGAAGACTTCCCTCTATAAACCAGTAGAGGTCGTCAGGAAATTTGGTTGCAGGGTCAAGTTGGATACCGAACTCGGCTGCATAAGTCATGAGCGCGCTGTGGTTATCGTCCACAAACTCAGCACCTAACTCGCCATATTGTCCTGCACCTAGTTCAACGGTATAAGCGCGACCACCCACACGCTCACGCGCCTCAAAAACCTGGACATCCAACCCTGTTCGTACCAGCTCATAAGCTGCACTTAGCCCTGCTAGTCCTGCACCAATGATAATAGTTTGATGTGACATGGCTTAACTCCCCAAAAATATCAATCAAAACTAACTTATCGTGATATTTGGATCTGCATTTTATTTCATTCCCTAAGTAGACTGATAAAACTAACACAACCCTCCATTAGTCAGAGGAAAGGAAATTTATAAGTTTTTAATATTAGTGCATAAGACCAATAAGGAAAAACTGAGAACCCAACAGCCAAAATTCAACATGAAAAGGTAACCAAAGAAGGATGCGCTTTTATACTTAAAAACTCATTCCTTTAAAAACGAAAAAGGAGCGCTACACTATGCTATATAAAAACCGAAAGGCAGCAGGTCAAATTTTGGCTAAAGAGTTGGCAGCTTATGCTAACCGCCAAGATGTGCTGGTGTTAGCGCTCCCAAGGGGGGGTGTTCCCGTCGCTTTTGAAGTTGCTAAAGCATTAAATGCCCCTTTAGACGTTTTTGTGGTACGCAAACTCGGTGTACCCGAACAACAAGAACTCGCAATGGGAGCTATTGCCTCTGGTGGAGTGCGAGTTTTGAATGAAGATATTGTGCGATCGCTTGGTATATCCGAGGCAGCTATTAACCAGGTAGTCGCAAAAGAACAACAGGAACTAGAGCGACGCGAACGCCTTTATCGTGGCGATCGCCCCGTCCCAAGCCTGCATGAACGTACTGTGATTTTAGTAGATGATGGTTTAGCGACGGGTGCAACTATGCGTGCGGCTGTTGTGGCATTGCAGCAACAAAAACCCGCCAAGATAATAGTTGCCGTACCAGTTTCTGCATCCGAAACTTGTCAAGAATTTCAATCCAAAGTAGATGAAGTTGTTTGCGCAGCGACACCGAGTCCCTTCTACAGCGTTGGTTTGTGGTACGAAGACTTTCCGCAAACAACCGATGAAGAAGTCAGGGTTCTACTAGATAAGGCTGCAAACAGCCAAAAGACAACAGCGATCGGCGCATAGATGAATGTCATTTCCACTCAAACCTCGGTACACGCGCAAGGCTGCTGGGGCTTGTGTACAAAGAAAATTTAGAAACTTAAATCACGCATTATGAAAGTAGCACCAGAAATTACTTATCGCAATGTAGACAAAAGTGATGCCATTGATAACTTAGTCAACGAAAAAATTGGCAAACTAGAGCAAGTTTGCGACTACATTAGTAGCTGCCATATTGCAATAGAAAAGATACACGATCGCCCGCGTACTGGTTCTCCCTACCGAGTGCGAATTGATATTACGGTACCACCTGGACACGAACTTGTAGCCGAAAGCAACCCATCAGACACTAACCAGTATGCGCCACTGGATGCAGTCGTTCGAGATGCATTTAAAGCGGCGGTTCAGCAGCTGAGAAAACTCTCCAAGCGCCAGCAAGAGAGTGATAAAGCCAAAACTCACGATGACCCGCAGGAGACTATAGCACTTGTCACAAAGCTATTTCCAGACAGAGGATATGGTTTTATCAAAACCATAGACGACGCTCAGGAAATCTACTTCCACCGCAATAGCGTTCTCCATGACGACTTTGACCGCATAGAAATTGGTACAGGTGTCCGTTTTTCCGTAGAGGAGGGTGAAGAAGGTCCCCAGGCAACCACAGTGCAGATTGTGAATAAGCCAGGTGCGAGCGTCGGCAAGTCCGAGCAAACCCTAATCGAGCCGCCCTTGGGTTGGAGAGAATGATACACGTTTGAGATATTGGTGAGCAAAGAACACCTTATATCATGTCCGCTTAATTACTTATAATTCCTGCTTTACCTCACCCCAACCCTCTCCTTAAGAAGGAGAGGGTGCCGTAGGTCGGTGAGGTTATTCGTTTTTTATAAGTGTTTATCTGAACATGATATTACAGAAAACTACTGTAAAAGTGCTGAGTGCTGAGCAAAAACGGCTCAGCACTCATACGAATTCAGGCTCCTCTTGGCGAGAAATGATTCTCCTCTACTCTCCTTTCCAAGGTACTTGACAAAATTACCAGCTTCATTCTAATATCATTTTCATAGCGGAAATCCGTGCGCTCATACCGCTCATACTTACTCATATTTAGAAACTTCTTTACACACTTCTAACGCCACGTAAACGGAAACACAAAATTTTTTTCATCTGTTTTTGCCTATGCAACGACTGCAAGCAGATAGATAAGAATTTATTTGTAGATATACATATATGTATAAAAAATATGTATAAAAATAGCTCATGTTTAGAGCCAACTTTGGACAAGATGCGATACATGGCTCACTATGCAAATTTGTCAAAATCCCAGTTGCTCCAATCCCTTCAGCGCTGACAGCAATATATTTTGTACGAGTTGTGGACAAAGCAACTTTGGTAAACTCCTGAGGAGCCGCTATCGTGTATTGAGATTATTAGGCGAAGGCGGGTTTAGCAGAACATATGCAGCTCAAGACGTTGATAGACTAGATGCTCCTTGCGTCATCAAGCAATTCTTCCCACAAGTTCAGGGAACTTCAGAACGTACGAAAGCAGCAGAATTGTTTAAGGAAGAAGCGAAGCGACTTTATGAACTGGGAGAAAATCACTGGCAAATTCCCAGATTACTTGCTTACTTTGAACAAGGTTCTAGCCTCTATTTGGTACAAGAGTTTATTCAAGGGCAAACTCTGTTACAAGAACTTCAGCAACAAGCCTTTGGTGAAGAGCAAATTCGAGAAATTTTAGCTGATTTGTTACCGGTTCTCCAATTTATTCACGAGCGTAACGTTATTCATCGAGATATTAAACCAGAAAACATTATCCGCCGCCAAAGCGATCGCAAACTCGTTTTGATTGACTTTGGTGGTGCCAAGCAAGTGACGCAAACCAGTTTATCAAGACAAGCTACGGTGCTATATACAATTGGTTATGCACCTAGCGAGCAAATGGCTGGATTTGCTTGTCAGGCGAGTGATTTGTACGCCTTAGGAGTCACTTGTGTGCGTCTTCTCACGCACTGTTTGCCTCTACAAGATCCTCATGGACAAATTCATGATAGTCTTTACGATCCTATGAACGGTAAATGGTCGTGGCGAGAACATTTACAGCAAAAAGGGGTTACTATCAGCGATGACCTAGGGCAAATTCTGGATAAGTTGCTGAAACATTTGGCAAAAGAAAGGTATCAATCAGCAATAGAAGTTTTGCAAGATTTGAATGCAACAAAATTTTTTGCACAACCTATTTTGGCGATTTCCGAACCGGAATCACCGCCTCAACAACAGAAAGTGACAACGCTAATTCCTGAATTAGAAGCCTTCTCAGAATTCTCCTTAGAGACTTTTGAATTTGAGCTAGTAACAGTAGACGGACAAGGTAATGAAATTAGCCGTAACAGTCATAGTACAAAGTTTTATGCAGAAAATTTAGGTAATGAAGTCACGCTGGAAATGGTAGCGATTCCTGGCGGTACTTTTATGATGGGTTCAACAGATGATGAAGGGGATGGTGACGAACGTCCACAACACGAAGTGACTATCAAACCTTTTTTTGCGGGAAAGTTTCCCGTGACTCAAGCACAATGGAAAGCGGTAGCAGCTTTACCCAAAGTCAAACAATCTTTAAACCCTTATCCATCCAAATTCAAAGGTGCAAATCGACCAGTTGAAAATGTTTCTTGGCACGAAGCGGTAGAATTTTGTGCAAGGCTGTTTGCAAAAACTGGACGACACTATCGCTTACCCAGTGAAGCTGAATGGGAGTATGCTTGTCGTGCTGGAACGACGACACCCTTCCACTTTGGCGAAACAGTTACCGCTGAATTAGCAAACTGTGGTGAAAGTGAGACTCACAGTTACGAACAAAAAGCTAAATACCGAAAAGAAACAACACCTGTAGGTAGTTTTCAGGTGGCAAACGCCTTTGGCTTGTATGATATGCATGGGTTAGTCTGGGAGTGGTGTGCTGACTCTTGGCACAAAAATTACGATGGCGCACCCACAGATGGATCAGTTTGGGAAGTTGGCGGCGACAATAATCGTCGGGTGCTTCGCGGTGGTTCCTGGAGTTTCAGTTCTGTGCTTTGTCGTAGCGCCAGTCGTAGCTGGAATGAACCTGATGGCGGACTCAGGATATGCGGCTTTCGAGTTGTAGCGAGTTGGTCTGTTTGAAATCTCACCCAGCAAATGGCAGATGTCGATCAGATGTTCACTGTTCAATCAGTACTGCCTGATAGACTTTGGAAAGATTGTTACTTGCTGCAAAGTTCTCGCATATGGAATATCAGGGAAACAGGCAACACAACTTCATTGATAACAACGGGGTCAAAATTCATTACGTCATCCAGGGAGAAGGCAAACTAATGCTAATGCTACATGGGTTCCCTGCATTCTGGTACTCGTGGCGGCATCAAATCCCTGAGTTTTCTGAAAACTACAAGGTTGTGGCGGTTGATCTGCGCGGGCATAACGATAGCGACAAACCCAAAAACAAAAATGCTTACAGAGTCGAAGATGCGATCTCAGATGTGAAAGCAGTTATTGAAGGACTCGGATATGAAAGTTGTGTCCTAGTTGGGCATAATCGTGGCGGAGCAGTTGCTTGGGAATTTGCCTATACTCATCCTGAAATGGTAGAGCAGCTCATTGTAATGAATGCTCCTCATCTGGCGAAGATCATTTCTGCCTTGCGAACCCCGCAACAGTTACTCCGAAGTTGGTACTTTTTTCTGTTTCAACTCCCCTGGCTACCAGAAGCCTTGTTTCGTCGCTCAGATTATCAATTCCTCAAAGGTGGTTTCACAAATTTCGTAGTTGATAAAGATGTGTTTTCTGCTACAGATCTTCAAATTTACAAAGAGGCTGCAGCCAAACCAGGAGCATTGACTGCAATGGTGAATTGGTATCGCAACTTTTTTCAGTCCTGGTTAGTTAATCGAGGTTGGGGAGTTTTGAAAGTGCCAACTTTGATGATCTGGGGCGAGGAAGATGCAGCTTTGGGTAAAGAGTTGGTTGCTGGTACAGAAAACTATGTAGAAAACTTGACAGTTCGCTACGTGCCAGGTTGTGGTCACTGGGTTCATGAGGAGAAGCCACAGTTAGTTAACCAGTACATACGTGAGTTCTTAGCGTTAGCAGCCTAACACTTCACTTGGAACATTTTACTGAAGCTAAGGAGTCGAAAAACATCAATTTTTAGGGAAATTGATAGCAGTTCTCCATTCAAGGAAAAAAGAGGTTTTTCAAAACCTCTGTTCATGAACAAGAAAATAGGGGCAGGCTTTCCAGCCCACCCCACACGAGTTATCCTTTTACAGTGCAACGCCTTTAGACCAATTTCAGATCGGGATACTCTGCTAACACATCATCAGAGGTGAGGGTATCGCCAGAAGCTTGGGGAGTCCAAAGAACTTCCATAGCAAGCAGTTGCTCACCAGGGATGCTACCAAATTGACGTAAAGCTTGACGCAAGTCGTCAGCGCTGTTAACTTCTGGTAGCTGGTATTTACCTAAGGTCGCAGCTAGTAATGTGACGATAATGTATTCGCCAGGTCCTTCAGTAATCAGACGGGTTGGGTTGTCGAGTTCACCACCAGCAGCAGGTAAAGCATCTTTGGGAGTCGCTGCTTTGAGCTGGTTGTTTACATTAGAAAGAGTTTCTTCACTAAATTTGCTGCGTTCTGCAAGTGACAAACGGTTGAATTGAGTTTCAGCTGCATTTAAACGCGCTTGTTGGGTACCACCACCTGCGTACACCCAGTATTCAGGATGGCGTAGCAAAGCGAGGCTTGCTTCTTGCAGGATTTCTGCTCTACCTTCTGGTGAGTTGGTATCAGCAGTTTCAGCAATGCGGTTGAGTTCGGTTTGCAAATCACGGGCGCTGGCTAACAAGCCCACTTGCAAACGAGTTACGGAAACATTAGGGTTGCTGCTGTAGCCCACTTCACTGTCACCAGAAACGTCACCAGAAGCGACGCGACGGAAGGTTTGCAACAGGAAATTGGCGATCGCAATAAAAACTAAAATGCCCAGTAAACCGCCGAATCCTCCCCCAATTCCCCAAAAAGGAAGCAGGAAGGGAAATCCAAAACCACCGCCATAAGGAGGAGCGTAGTATCCTCCACCGTAACCTCCACCGGGAGGTGCATAGGTGCGAGGAGACGAGTAAGGACGGCTTGAGGGAACTCTGAAGGAACCACCGCCAATTCTACCCCCACTGGCGGCTAGAGCCCCATCACTATGACCAAATGCCAATGTAAAAACAAGGCATACGAGGAACAGGGATTTTAAGAGGGGTTTGATAGCTTGTTGTAATTTTTTACCCATGACACAGTCGGTTGAAAAACAGTATTGGTTATCTTTATCTCCCAATGCACGAATGAGTGTTGTGCTTGGTCAATAACGCCAGCCCATAGCCCCACAGAGTGGTTGATTGGCAGTAGCTCTTTAACAGGCTACATTTCAAATGTATCGTCTCTGATGTAGGACACGCAGCAGGCTTTGGGGGGATTTCTGGAGTAGATAACCGTACCTCATGAGCAATTGAATATTTAAAATATTAATCAAATTTTCAATTCGCGATCGCCACTTTCCGCAATTGTTTTGCCAAATTCCTGTGTCTATTTCCTGTGTCTATAAGTATACACCGCAGAACAACCCACTTTTATGGTTTTATATTATACATTTTTTTTGTTTATTAGTCCTTTTTTTTACTTATTTTTTCATTTTTTAATATGTAAAAAAATATTGTTTAAAAATCTGTATATATTTTAACAAAATTTATATCTTTTACAGAAAAAAGT
This sequence comes from Scytonema sp. HK-05, assembly GCF_963872035.1. Classification (NCBI taxonomy): domain Bacteria; kingdom Bacillati; phylum Cyanobacteriota; class Cyanophyceae; order Nostocales; family Scytonemataceae; genus Scytonema; species Scytonema sp. HK-05. The sequence continues at coordinate 6,550 of NZ_CAWMYC010000172.1, read as the reverse complement.
TAATTTAAAGATTTTTTCAAAAAAGATAATTAAGAAAGATAGCATTTTGGCATTTTGGCATAATATTTTGAGTGGTATGAAGATATCCTAACTAACAGCAGCCCTTAAAAATCTCAACAGGAGTCATTTGAAGTATGAAGTATGAAGTATAATTTTTTTGCTCATAGCCTGCACTTAAGTTATGCTGGTAAGTATATACATCCTTTAAACTTCATCTTTTGTTCATCAGCTTTTGTTCATCTACTTTTGATAGCTTCATTTTTCAAGAATCAGGGTGTTAAGTTGAGAAATTTCGGGTGCTTTGAAAAACGAAATTGAAACATTAAAAATTGAATTTTTTCCTAAAGAAATAAGCATCTTAGCTGTTACATAATTGAGGAAAGTAAAAAAAAATAATTAATAATTCATCATTCAAAGTGATGTCAATTCAACGAATAATGACGAATTGCTCATGTTTGTTAAAATTTGTGGTGAAGGATATTAAGTATTTATTAGCTCCTAAAACCTGGAACAAAATTGTTTTGATTCCTTCAATTGATTTGGAAGTAGAAATGACAAAGGTCACAAAACTTTATCTAGGTTTTTTATGCTGTTTTGACGTTTAGTTATCAAAATGTCTGATGGAAAATATTTCACGTATAAGAGCAACAATCCGAGACAAAACTGCGTCATATCCGGACATCCTAGTTATATCTCGTAGCTTCCAACCAAAAGAGGGTGGAATTGAAGAATATATCTATAATCGCTGCTTGCAAGACCCAGAGCGAGTCATAGTTTTAGCGGCTAGTTGCTCGGGAGATAAAGTATTTGACAGAGGGCAAAAGTTTCCGGTATACCGCTGGCCCATTTCTCAATTCTGGCGTGGTAGTTTTTTGGGAAGTATGCTGCAAGCTTTCCTGAATACGGTTTGGTCATGTCTGCTCGCAATCAAACTGTATTTTCGCTATCGCTATCAGTATATTGAATGGGGTCACGGCTACCATTTTCTTTCTGTTTTGGTATTAAGTTATCTTCTACCGATTCGCTTTTTTATTTACCTGCACGGGAAGGATATTTTTGAGGCGTCACGCAACCCCGTATTGCGTTCTCTGTTTGAATTCACCCTCAGACGAGCCGAAGGAATTGTTTGTAACAGTTCCTTGACTCGGGATGAGCTGATTACCCATTTCCAAGTTGAGACGCCCACCCATGTGATTAACCCTGCTGTTAGAGTAGAAAAATTTGGTGTTTCGGCTCATCAAGATGATTTGGATGATTTACGTGTCCGGGTGCGGAGTGGATATAACATTCCAGAAACAGCAGTGGTTATTCTCTCAGTCGGACGACTCGTCAAGCGTAAAGGTTTTGATCGCGTGATTGAGAATTTAACACTCCTCTTGACTCTGGGGATGGATGTTCACTATATACTTTGTGGGCAAGGTCCTGATGAGTCTACGCTGAGAAATCTAGCCAATCGCTTGCGGGTACAGAGACGGGTTCATTTTGCTGGGTATGTACCTGAGGGGGAATTAGCCGGATACTATGCAGCATGTGACATACTTGCAATGCTGAGTTTGGGAAACAAAAAAGCCTCGATTGGAGGTTTTGGAATCGTTTGTTTAGAAGCGGGTTATTTTGGAAAACCTGTGATTGCATCTCGCTTGGGGAGTGTAGTAGATACAGTTCACCATGAAGAAAATGGCATACTCGTGAATCCCAATTCTGGCTATGAGGTTTTTCATGCTTTCAAGCGGTTGTGTCAAGACCAAAAGCTGCGCGAACAACTCGGTCGTAAAGGAAAACAATTCGCTAAACGCAAAACCTTACACCGCTCAATTTACATTCCTGATGGCTACTCATGTTTATTGACTTAGCCACCACCAACAATGGTGACTATTTCCAAGCGATCGCCCTGCTGTACTTTTGTTTGGGACCAAAACTGACGGTGTAAAATTTCGCCGTTATACTCTACTGCCACCAAGCGGGGATTGAAACCCAATTGTTGGAGTAAGTCGGGTAGTGTTTGGGGTAAGCAGGAACGAGTTTCCCCATTGATAACAAGTGTAATCTTATCAGACATAAGACATACCAGATTCTGGTTTCATGCGACTTATTAGCTGTGAGAGGAAAAATTGTGTCACCAGGGTAGGTTGATCGGCTTGCATGAGACTACGCACCACCGCCACACGGTTTGCTCCGGCGTTGATCACGTCATTAATGTTATTTGGATCGATTCCCCCAATAGCAAACCAAGGTATGGAACAATTTTTAGCCGCATAGCTAACGTATTCTAAGCCAGCTGCTGCTTTTCCTTCTTTTGTAGGAGTTTGATAAACAGGTCCGACACCAACATAATCCGCACCTTCAGCGATCGCTGCTTGCATTTCTTGCGAGTTTGTGGTAGAGCGACCAATCAAACGGTGAGGACCAAGTAATTGTCGGGCAATAGAAATGGGCAAATCTTGTTGTCCCAAATGCACTCCATCAGCATCTACCGCTAGAGCGACATCCACCCGATCATTGATAATAAAAATAGCGCCGTAGGCGTGGCATAATTGCCGCAATTTTTTAGCTTGTTCTAGACGCACAGTATCATCGGCTATTTTGTCGCGATATTGTACCAGCGTTAATCCTCCTTTCAGGGCTGCTTCGACAATTTCCACCAACCTTTCATTTGGGGAGGTGACAAAATACAGGCGCGATCGCGATAGCAGTTGCTGCCGATGATTGCCCATCAGATGACTTTCCAGGGTATAAATGCGATAACGCATCTGCTTAAAAGCTTTCCCCATGTTTGGGTTGTAAAGCTTGCTGTATTCTTCCAGCACCCGCAAAGCTTCTTGCACTCGGCAGAAGTTAGCTTGCAACAACGATTTGATGTTCGTACGTTGTTCTTCCTGAGGATGGGTTAACTCAGTCCCAGGATCGCCCGGAGTATCCCGCGCCGCCCGCAATTGTGTGGTATGCCAACGAGCTATCTCTTGTCGCTCTTTTTTGCATTGGGCAGCTAACTGGGCGTTGTTCAACCCAAAGCGACACCATTCCTCAATGATTCGCAAGCCCTCACGAGCGCGGTCTAAATTTGCATCTAAAATGCGGTAAACAACTTGCTGGATTTGCTCTGTTTGGCTGTATGGCTCGACCATTACAACAACCCCATTATTGCTTTCATCGTAACAGCCAGCCTGTTTCATATTGACACTGTTCTTCGCATCTCTATTGATTCTTAACTAACTTAACTTTGTATCAAAAAGAGCGAACAGGTCAATATCTGAGTAACCTTATCCACATACTTACGTCTACAAAAGTATAAAAAGTTTTTTGGTTGAAGGAGTGTAGTCAAAGTGATTCACCACGACGTTTTTCCTAAGTCTTATTGGGCAAACGATTTACCAGTAAAGCTAATTGCCAAAGGTCACAAACCATATTCATTCCTCAGTGTAGCAATATTATCAGTGTTTCGTTTTTTCGTTTTGTGTTTCACCACTGGTATGGGAGTGGCATACATGGCAATGCTTGGGGCAAGCTTTGATGCCGCCATTGCTCAAATGCCCGCAACAACAGATAGAGGGCAGATCGGTGCCAAAACAATGTCTCAGGTTAACGTGCTTTTTGTCAACCCAAGTGCCGGGGATGACAAGGTAGGCAATGGTGGTGAAGGCACTCCTTTTAAAACCATCACCCAGGCGCTACAAGTCGCTGGTCCCAACACAGTCATTATGCTTTCAAGCGGCACTTACACGGACGCAACTGGAGAGAGTTTTCCTTTGATACTCAAACCGAATGTTTCCATTCAAGGGGACTCTCGCACTAAAGGACGTGGTATTGTGATCCAAGGAGGAGGTGCTTACCTCAGTCGCACCTTTGGCGGTCAAAACGTCACTATTGTAGGCGCAAACCAAGCGAAGTTGACTGGCGTAACGGTAACTAATCCCAACCCTCGTGGTTACGGTTTATGGATTGAATACAGCAATCCAGTCATTGTGGAAAATACCTTTATTGGCAGTACCCAAGATGGAATAGCTGTGACTGGCAACAGTGCGCCCACCATTCGCAGTAATTTCTTTTATCAAAATGGGGCGAATGGAATCACAATTTCCGGGAATTCTCGACCGGAAGTGCGGGAAAACGTGTTTCAACAAACGGGCTTTGGCATTAATATTACTCAAAATGCTCAGCCGATAGTGGTTGGCAATTCTGTTCAATACAACAGAAGTGGCATTGTGGTACAAGCCAATGCTCGCCCAATACTACGGAAGAATCTCATTCAAGGCAGCAAAGAAGATGGCTTAGTAGCTATTTCTCAAGCGATGCCAAATTTAGGCATTGCCTCTGAACCAGGCGGTAATCAGTTTCGCAACAATGCTCGTTACGACATTAACGCCAGCGCCGCCAAGCAAATCTTTCCTGCTTTTGGCAACACTCTTGCCAACAACCGCATCAATGGCAAGGTGGATTTAGCTGGGACAACAGCAGTAGCCGACGCGGGAATGGGGGGACTCAGCGCAGAGAACCCGAGGATACAAGAACGTGGGAATTCTTTAGCAAATCTAAGCGCGTCAACAGCGTCAGGGCGTCTCCCCGTAAGCGCGTCTTCCAGCAACGCTTCTGGACGATTGAACAATCAATTGCAGCCATTATTGCCGATCAATTCACCCCTGAGAGCAACTGCTGTCAATCAAAAACAATCTCCTCCCAATTCTGGCTTGCCAACTCCTAATAGCTTGACAAGGAGCCGGCAAGTTGCCCCAACTGCAAGGTCAATTCCATCACCAGCAAATACATCCAATACATCACAGCAAGCGAATTACGTACGTATTTCTTCTAATACCGTAGAATTCACTGCACCCCAAGCGGCAGCTAACACCGTTGACGCGAGAACACAGGAACCCCCAGAGGCAATGAATTTAGAACAAATGGCTCCGCGTCCTCCCCTCTCGGTATCTGGGCGTCAAGTCCGACAACAAAATGCAACTTCCTATGACCAAGTCGCACCAGTACCCGTACAAAGAGCGTATCAAGGACAGTCGTCATTGCCAACACTAGAAGCTGCACCCGTCGGTAATGCAGCTCTTTTGCCCGTTCCCAATTCCAATATCCCTTTGGGCAATACTGGCAATATGCGAAAACAACCAGTCGCTCAAAGTTCTTCGACGACTGCGTATGTCTCGAATCCATCTTTATCGCCTGCTGGGGAAAGTCAAATCAATTTACGTTACCGAGTCGTAGTTGAAGTTCAAAATGAAAAGGAGCAAGACTTAGTTAAATTTCTTGCCCCTGGCGCTTTTCGCACTGTCTGGCGTGGTAAAGGAGTGATGCAAGTCGGTGTCTTCAGCACTCGCTATAACGCTGATAACGTCATAAAAATACTTAATAACAACGGTTTAAAAGCTGTGGTTGAGCCAGTAAATTAAAAGGGATTGGGTATAGGGCAATACGGTTCAGTTAAGGTTGATGTGTAAAAAATCATGTGTGTAGAGACGCGCCATGGCGCGTCTCTACATTGTGTTCTTGATAAGGGTTCTGGTCTTATCTGAACTGTATTGGGGTATAGGGGACTGGGTACTGGGAAGAGATTATCTTAATCTAGAAATTTTAAATCTCTGATTGAGGCTTCCCCTAATCCCCAGTACCCTGTACCAAGTCCCACATGGGTGAGCATCTCAATTGCTGAGTCGTGAGGGTGCTCTTATGATAATACCTACAAGAAGACGCAGTAATATCATGTTCGGCTAATTAGTTATGATTCCCACGTTGACTGCACCCCACCCCTTTATCCCCTCCCCGCAAGCGGGGAGGGGACGTGAAGCGTAGCTTTACGGGGGCTAGGGGTCCCCTCTGGGGATAGGGGGAAAGGGGGTTCTTCAGGAATGATAAGTAATCAACCGGACATGATATTACTCCTCTAATTCTTCGAGAACACGATAAAGTTTTAGATCTTGGGAAATTCGTTTTTCTTGACGATGAAATATAGCACTTCTCGTTTGGATGAAGTACAGATTTATCTGTGTCCATCTGTGTCCATCTGTGGTTCTTATTTCTTGATGTATTGCACTCAACACCAGAACCGCTATATTCCAAAACGCCAATCTTCGCCAGTAGTTACCGAAAAAGACAAGGCTTCGCCGTGAGCTCAGCCGAACGGATACAAGCCCCTCCTAAAATGATTTTGGATCAGCTTGAAAGCAGTTCTTGCATCTGCTCTTTCAAATCCCGAATATTGTCATTATTTGGGGCGATATCTAATGCCCGGTTAAATGACACCAATGCTGCTTGGTAACACTGGAGGGCTTGATCATCATAAGATAAGTCTTTAAGTAAGTTACCCAAGTTCCGTAACGCAAGCCCCTTGTTGTTGTGAGCATACACGTCATTGGGAGCAAGTGTCAGAGCAGTATCGTAGGATGCAATAGCTTGCTCGTACCTAGAGAGTGCTTGTGTGTGCTGCGATAAGCTCGAGTGTAGGTCTGCCAAACTTTCTAGCGCAATCCCCTTGTTGTTGTGAGCATAGACGTAATTGGGAGCAAGTGTCAGAGCAGTATCGTAGGATGCAATAGCTTGCTCGTACCTA
>NZ_CAWMYC010000171.1:0-33343 GCF_963872035.1 Scytonema sp. HK-05 | reverse complement strand
ATGGTTCAGCGATTAGCATAATTTTTAACCTCTAAAAACTTTTCAAACATCCTCTTAGAAGGTTTAGCGTTGCAAGGAAATATCACGACAAAACAAGAAATTAATTCTTGGAATCTTCTAAGCTTAACTTAAACACTAACGCCCATTCTTCTCGTTTCGCTCTCTGTTCTATTGATTCATTAAATTTATCTTCAATATTGTCAGAACTAGTCTGCACCATTGACCAAACAGGAATTTCTTGTAGAGGCATAATTTTAATAGTAGTATCAAGCTTCTTTTCACTCTCAAGTCCGTACATAAATAATTACTTCATCCAAACGAGAAGCGCTATATTGTGGGACCTGAACCAGTAGATGCAGTTATTGCATTTCGACAAATTAACTGCTAGCAGCAAAAGTAGATGTAACGGAGAGTTTATGTGTTGTCACACAGATCATTTATCCGTTACATCAATTATTTTATCCTTTGCAAAAAAAAGCGCGAATTAAAAATGATTTACTTAAGTTACAGGTGACAACTGAAGATTTGCTTCCTCCTGCTGTGGTGCTTGCTTTTGTTGCTTCCAAGCTTCCAGTTGTTCTTCTAGTTGCGCCTTCACCTCATGACGGAAAGAAAAGAAGTGTTCGCCAAAACTCAATGCAACAAAGTAGTCGTAAAATAAATTAGGTTTACGCAGTGCGATCGCCAGTAATTGCCACCAGAAGAGCAAACGAGTTGAGCGAACCACACCTTGACGCCAGCAAACTATCGGGAACAGACGCAGTTCGTGCCAAGTGAGGGGGCGTTTGCCCTTAGGACGCTTACCCTCCATCATGTTAAAGTGGCGGAAGGTGCGCTTAAGATACAGCATTGGGTCATACATGTTCCAGAAACTCTCGATATACTCCCTGACAATTTCTTCCAAGGGACGAGTCGGGACAAAGTTCATCAAAGCTTTCTGCGAACCCATGAAATCCATTAATCCTTCTTCTAACCGTTCTTCCTGCTTAAGACGGGTCCACATTGCTGTATTATGCAATGCTTGCAGCAAACCAAGGTGAGCTTGTGGAATTCCTGTTTCTTCTACAAATGCCTGAATGCGTTGTCCTGCGCCCGTTTTTTCCCCATCAAAACCGAGAATGAAGCCAGACATAATCTGTAATCCGGCTCGCGTAATCTTGTCGCAAGATTCTACCAGAGACTGGCGTGTATTTTGTTCTTTATGGGCTACGGCTAAGCTATCTACATCTGGTGTTTCAATGCCCATAAAGACCATTGTGAACCCAGCTTGCACCATCAAGTCTATCAACTCGTCGTCCTCTGCTAGGTTCAAAGATGCTTCTGTCAGCAGAAGAAACGGGTAGTTGCGCTCTTTCATCCAGGGAATCAAAGCACGCAGGAAAACTTTGGCATTGCGCTTGTTACCAATGAAGTTGTCGTCCACGACAAAGACTAAGCGTCGCCAGTTCATTTGATAGAGGACTTCAAACTCAGCCAGCATCTGTTCTGGCGTTTTTGTGCGCGGCTTACGACCAAATAAGTTGATGATGTCGCAGAACTCGCACTGGAAAGGACATCCCCGTGAAAATTGCACTGTAATTGCCAGATAAGCATCTAAATCTAGCAAGTCAAAGCGCGGTACTGGTGTTTGAGTGACATCGGGTTTTTCTGGAGAGCGGAAAATTCCCCGTTCTTCACCTCTTTCCAAAGCTTCCAAAAACATGGGGATGGTACATTCCCCTTCATCAAGAATGAGATAGTGAGCTCCTGCCTCCAAGGCAAATTCTGGTACTGATGTGGAGAACGGACCACCGACTGCAACTTTTTTCCCTAACGCAACTCCTTTTTGAATCAACTCCCAGAAATCTTTTTTCTGGATAATCATTGCAGAGATTATTACCATATCGCACCATGCCCAATCCTCATCTGTCTCTAGACGGACATTGCGGTCAACCAAGCGGATTTCCCAATCAGCAGGTAACATTCCTGCCACTGTGATTAGCCCCAGCGGCGGATTTGTCGCACGTAACCCTGCTAAATCAAGCGTCTCCTGGTAAGACCAGAAGGAATTGGGCATTATTGGCCAGAGTAGTAAAGCTTTCATAAAGCACACACCTCTGAGTGTAAAAAAAGTTAACTAACTTCAAGGTTACTGCTGTATTCTCTCAAGAGAACTTAAATTTTGTCGATTTTTGTAAACTAAGAGTCATTAAACGTAATTTGCAGCGAATTTCACAATTACCTCACGCACAGTAGCCAAGCCACTAAGAAAAGCTTTGCGTTTTTTCGACGCCAGTCGCCTGCTGTCGGGAAACCCTCCTGCAGCGCTGGTCTCACCTCCTGCAGCGCTGGCTCCTCTTTGCGTGAAATATAAAGAAATGTCAAACTAAGAAAATCAGTTTTATTCCCGCTATTGTCGGATTTGAAAACGTTATATTGAAGTTTATGGGCAGGCAACGAGTTCTTTCTGGAGTTCAATCAACTGGCAATCTACATTTGGGCAATTACTTGGGTGCAATTCGCAACTGGGTAGAAATCCAAAGCCAGTACGAAAATTATCTCTTCATAGCCGATTTACACGCCATTACCGTGCCACACAATCCGGCAGAACTGGCGTCAAATACCTACACCCTCGCTGCTTTGTATCTGGCGTGTGGTCTTGATCTAAACCACTCGACTATCTTTATACAATCTCACATCCCTGCCCACAGTGAACTCACTTGGTTGTTCAACTGCATCACGCCGCTTAATTGGCTGGAAGACATGATCCAGTTCAAGGAAAAGGCTGTCAAGCAAGGAGAAAATGTGAATGTTGGCTTGTTAGACTACCCAGTGCTGATGGCATCTGATATTTTGCTCTACAAACCAGATAAAGTACCCGTGGGTGAAGACCAAAAGCAACATTTGGAATTAACGCGGGATATTGTCAACAGATTTAATCACCAATTTGCCAAACCGGATCAGCCAGTTTTGAAGTTACCAGAACCTATGATCCGCAAAGAAGGGGCGAGGGTGATGAGTTTGACGGATGGTACAAAGAAAATGTCGAAGTCCGATCCCTCAGAATTGAGCCGGATCAATTTGCTAGATTCGCCTGATGAGATTGCCAAAAAGATTAAGCGGTGTAAAACTGATCCCATTCGGGGTTTAGAGTTTGACAATCCAGAGCGTCCTGAAAGTAACAACTTATTAACACTGTATATGCTGCTTTCTGGTAAGACAAAGGAAGAAGTCGCGGCTGAGTGTCAGGATATGGGTTGGGGGCAATTTAAACCTTTGTTGACGGAAACCACAATTAACGCCCTCAAACCTATCCAAGAGAAATATCAGGCGGTGACGAACGACAAAGGCTATCTAGAGTCGGTGTTGCGGGATGGAAAGCAAAAAGCAGAGGCGATCGCCAACCAAACCCTTAATGAAGTAAAAGCTGCAATGGGTTATTCTATGCCGCTATGAGCTTTTCTGTCTACGGTATATTGTGCTATAGCAGTACCTACAGACTGAAATTGTCATTGTTATGCTGGATACCATAAATCCAACTGCTTTAACTTCTTTTCGTACAGCAGCGAAAACTGGTCAATTCCTGATTACCGCCGAGGTGACACCACCGAAAGGCGGTAATCCAGAACACATGGTAAGAATGGCGGCGACCCTTAAGGGGAGGGTTCATGCCGTCAATATTACCGATGGTAGCCGCGCTGTGCTACGGATGTGTTCATTAGCAGCGTCGGCAATTTTGTTACAAAACGGCATCGAGCCGATTTGCCAACTTGCTTGTCGCGATCGCAATCGTATTGGTTTGCAAGCCGACCTCATGGGCGCTCATGCCTTGGGTATTTATAACATATTAGCTTTGACTGGTGATCCGGTGAAAGCAGGCGACCATCCGGACGCCAAGGGCGTATTTGACTTGGAAGCGGTGCGCCTGCTGCAACTGATCCAAAAACTGAATCACGGCGTTGACTGCAACGAAAAACCCCTGACAGATGGTGCGCTAGATTTATTTCCTGGTGCAGCGGTCGATCCGCAATGTGCCAGTTGGTCTGGTTTGCAAAGTCGATTTGAGCGCAAATTAGCAGCGGGCGCGCAGTTTTTCCAAAGTCAACTGATTACAGATTTTGAGCGCCTAGAAAAGTTCATGGACACCATAGCCGCAGGTTGTAATAAACCAATTTTGGCGGGAATTTTTCTATTGAAATCAGCGAAAAATGCCCAATTTATCAATCGGTGTGTACCGGGGGTGAATATTCCCGACCACATAATTGATAGGTTAGCGCAAGCAAAAGACCCCCTTGAGGAAGGGATGAAAATTGCCGCTGAACAAGTCCAAATAGCGCGTCAATTGTGTCAGGGTGTGCATATGATGGCGGTCAAGCGGGAAGATTTGATTGTGCCAATTTTGGATATGGCGGGGGTTGGGGTAGTTAGTTAGTTTTGGACTTAGAATTGGCAGTTGTTAGTTGCCAAACAGCCCTCAGACTAAAAGTCTGGGGCTATACAAACAAAGCCCGCCTACGCGGGCTTTCATCTCAATTTTCTCTTAGTCCGCGTAAGCAGATGGAGTCCATGTAGACACGACTTCTATGAGACTGGTTTCTAAAAATGTAGACTAAGTTTGCATAAATAGCCAAGAAATGCTTCCTAAAGAGAAAGATTTAATCCTCAAAGAAAAAGTAAAACTGTATAACAATATTGCCAAGATAAACGATTGTGAAGGTCGCCTCCTGGCAGAACTGGAGATTTATCCAGTACCACGCATTATTTGGGAATTTGAAATGCTTGGCAATGTTCAGTGTAATTTTCCTTCACTCTCATTTGACTCAAACACAAAAAGTCCGTTGATTGGACACTGTTTTTCCATAGAACAGCCGATATGCACTGGCGACTCTTCTAATGTTGTTGGACCAGTAAGAGCAAGCAGGGGTGCTACTACTCAGGCTGTTTATGGTGATATTGAGAATACAGCACATATATTTATCTTTTACCTGCCTAATACTCGCTTTCAGTACAAAAGTGTCCGCCAAGAAATATTAAGAAAAACCCTAAAAGAGGTTGGCAGTGATACAGAAGTTGGTTCGGAGAACGGAGGTAGGTACGTACAATCATCTGTAGATGATATTTGGAGTATTCGCTTAGATATACGGACTGATGCACTAAATTGGCTCGATCCACATAATCGGAACATAGGTACCCTCATCACTACGATTGGAACCCTTTCCCAGCCAAAATATAAGGATACTGATCCTGAAACTTTCTTTCAGCTTCAAGCTATTTCACTCAATAATGCTTTAGAACGCCTCAAAAACCTTAGCTGGTTTCTGTCTTATGCCAATGGAGGCTATATTGGTCCTCTTTTCATTGAAGGGTACGAATATAGTCAAGACCGATTGCATCCCATTCAAACTTCTTGTGCAGTTGCTCTGGCATTTCAAACCACTCCACTAGAACAATTGTCTTCTTCATGGGTGACTGTAGACAGCGACTTGAAAGTGTACATGGAGTGCTTCCCCGCTTTTGAGCGCATGATGCAAAACCCAATATGGAGAGAAACCATTGACTTTATACTCACTCAGTATTTTCAAGCAACGCGACCAGGAATGACCTGGCAAGTTGTAGCAAGTGCTATAGGTGCTGCCCTTGAGCGGTTAAGTTATGTCATTCTGGTTGAGGAAGAAACTAATGCCACAACAAAAGCTGCTTGCGAATTACTCTTTGATATCAAACAAAGTCAAACCGCTAAACAACACTGGAATTTAGGTAAAAAACCTGGAGAGGAGAATATTACTGTAACTGGCAAACGTCTGAGATTGTTACTCGAACGTATAGGTTTAACTAAGAGTAAAGAATATAACGACATAGACGATGTACCTTCGTTTCTTGAAGTGCGAAATGATGCAGTTCACCCTAGAGTCGGTAGTACGACAATTGAGCAACGCTGGAAGTTGATAAAACAGGCTATTCAATGGATTGATGAAGTTTTGTTGTGGCGACTAGGTTATAGCAGCAAGTACTTGGATCGTACGCAACAGTGGGAGACATCTACACTTCCCCGTTATGATCTGAGTTTACGTGATTCAAGTTGGTAAGTTTGCTCACTTATAGCTTTCATTCTTTGTGCTAAAGAAGTTGAAGTGGAAGTGCGATCACCTAGCGTATACCTTAAGCCATTCTCCTCGCCCTTGTGCCTATAGGTTTGTGTTGTTCGGCACTAATTGCCAATAATGCCAGCGCCGAAGTTAGTTTGGGGATGTTTTTGGATACTAGCAAATTGCACAAAATATTTCTGACGACGCTCGTGATTAGTCTCAATTGTGCCATACTAACCCCTAGATTCAATTGCTCTATTTCTAAACATAAGAAATAATACTTTAATAAAAAAAAAGTATAAATTAGTATATAAAAAGACTTAAATTAAAAAATAAAACCCATTCGGTTTAAGTCAAATTTAATTCAGGGTAATAGAATTTTTTACTAGTTATTTTATATGAGATTGTATACACACATACAAAATTTGAAACGATACAGATAAAATCTGTTTCAGGAGTTTTTTGTCCGGGAAGATTATCAGAATATTGAAGATAATTATTAAGAACTAAAATGGGACGCCCAAGCACTGCAAAAAGGCGTCTCGCTAATCACTTATAAACGCAAAAAATATGAATATAATTATTCGTTTGCTTAGCGCATTCGCTGTCTCTGCGTCTGCGTTTGCTGCTGTTTCTTTTATGGCAGTAGCAGAGGAAGTTACAACTGCTCCTCAACTGAGAACGCCACTGAGAATTTGCTCTTTCGACCCAGTGGCGGATTTGTTACCGACTCCACAAAATCAGCCCACTAATTCTCCGCTTTCCTACCTTGCGCAACAAGGTTTTATACAGAATCCCGACGGTTCCTGGGTTTGTTATGTGAACGATCCTAAAAAAGAATCGCGCTATTATACTCTCTTCAAAGTGCAACAAATTAATGGAAAAATCGTAGCAAGTTCTTTCCTAGAAAACGGTAGTTTAATTGACGGACAAGATAACCGCAGCTTGGACTTGTTCATGATACTGATCAGCAATCATACAAATGGAACTCAGGGAAATCGTCAAAGTATACGCAGATATCTCGAAGCCTTCATGTCCCTGGTCAAACAAGGCAAAGTTCCAGCCTTGCGTCGTGGGTATCTCTTCGACAGTCCAAGCCGTGGATTTGTCTCATACTATCCCCTTACAAGTGGACAAATCAAAGGCACCGCAATCAGTATTGACATCGATATGTTGCGAAAAAATTAGCTTGTAGCGAACATCTATAGCCGATTGATTTGCTGTCACAGTGGTGTTTCCTATTTTTGCACTTCAGCTTATTAGAACAATTCAGCTAGAGTTTTTTGCTCAACTACAAGTTGAGTTGCAGATTAACTTTTTTCTGCAGGTCCTAAATTGGCAATTTCATAACCACTCGGATAACTCCGGGTTGGAGAGTCGATAAAGAAATTAGGCTGTTTACGAGGTGGTAAGAAACGCAACACATGACCCCGGAGTTTTAAAGTGGTTTCAACACCCCAGCATAACAATTGGGAAGGATGCTCAAAACCAAAGGCATCGAGCATCCTGTCATCAAGTAAAGTATAGACGACAGGTTTTAAGGGCGATTCCATCCATTTGGGAAACCAACTCAAAAACAAATCGCGGGTTGCTTCACCAACTCGACGATTGGTGTCTGAATACTGAAAGTGGCTGCGTTCGTAGTCAAGGTTATACTGTTCCAATTCCTCGTACGTTTCTGGGATATTTTCTATATGCATCCGCTTACCTACTTCCCGCCAAAAGTAAAATGAGGCTAATCTTTCTTGTTCGCACATCAGCCGCCAGCCAAAACGCGCATTCCAGCGGATGGGTTCATAAATAAACGTTGAAAGTACATAGAGAAAATCTGCATTGTCAATCTTGAAGCGGGAGTGGATAGCATTCATGTGTTGAATTGCTTCACGACCACGTTCGCTGTCATAACCCCACTTGCAAAACTCTACAACAATTATTGCTGTATCGTCGTAGCGTTTTTGCGGACGCTTGTGAAATTCGCCTGTTTTATCCAGTAATTTAGAGATACTGGGAACGCAGTAAGTTTTCATTAAGGCAATTTCATGGGCTCGCGTCACGTCCCAAGGAAACTCGTAGCCCAACATGAGATGATAAATCTGGCAGTGGTCTTGTATGGGGTCGAGTTGCTGAATGCGACGGAGATTGTCGTAGCGATAGAAATGCATCTCGATTTTCTGCTCCATAAAATTTACACAAATCGCTCAAATCTGAGCAAATTGACATTTACTTCCCGTTTCAACCAAGGCAGTCGGCTGCTACTTGTCCACGGGCGTTAGTTCCGATTGAGCCAACCGTACATACTCCTGACGGGGCGTTCAACAAATTTAAAGCCGCATTAATATCTCTGTCCAAGGTTATTGTGTGAGCTACGCAACTAGAGTTGATGCACTTGTAGATTCTGTCTGACAGCTTCAATGCATCATGCTTTGTCCCACACATACAACAAAGCTTTGAGGATGGATACCACCTATCAACCAACTCAACCTTAGTCCCATACATTTGAGACTTGTAGATTAACTGACGCCGGAACTCATAGAAACCTAAATCAGAAATCGCTGCTGACAACTTTCTGTTGGCTAGCATTCCTGAAACATTTAAGTCCTCTATCCGGATTTGATAGTACTTGCGACTTATATCTGTTGTTAGCTTGTGCAAGAAGTCTTGACGCTGATTTGCCACTCGCCAGTGTTTTCGAGCTAACGAGTCAAAATACTTCTTGGCTTTGTTTGATTGCTTGATGCCCTTACGACGGTTACCTATCTGCTTTTTGCGGTTGCGCCATTGTAATTTAGCCAGCTTGGTTTTCGCTTTTTTCATCGGCTTTGGCGACTCCACACTAGTTCCGTCACTAAAAGTGGCAAAGCACTTAACCCCTAAATCAATTCCAACTTTTTCTTCTGGCTGATACGTCGGTGGGATTTTATCGGCGTCTACAGCAAAGCTTACAAACCACTTGCCAGCGCGATGGCTGATGGTGAAAGTCTGTGTTACGTAACAACAAGGCAAAGATTCTTTAAGACGAAAAGTTCCCAATGTAGGAATCTTTATTTGCTTGCCTTTCTTGAGCAACACTTTGCCGTTGCCGTCATAGACACTGAAGGATTCACTATCTTTGCGACGTTTAAATCTTGGTTTATCACCCAAGCCTTTGTACCAGCGCCGTATAGCGTTTTCTAAGGCTTGCAAAGATGATTGATACACCTTAGAAGACAGCCCGCCTATCCATTGGTAACTCGGCTGCTTTTTGGTGTGGTTAGTCAAAACCTTTTTGATAGCTTTGATTTTCTTGCCACACCCACCTTTTATCCCGTCTTTTTCTAACCCTTGCATGAGCGCAAGCCCATAGTTGTAAACAAATCGGGAAAACCCGGTATGTTTACGCAACAAAATACGCTCTTTGTTATTGAGTTTTAGTTCAACTTTAATTGCGTACATTGCTTGACTCATTAAGGTTTACACTATTAATTGTACACACATATTCTGGATGATGCAATGGCTAAACAGGATAAAAGGATAGATTTACGGGTAACAGAAGCGGAGTTGGAATTACTTGATGAGTATTGCCAGTTGACTGGGAAAAATCGGACTGATGTGCTGCGGGAATTTATCCGTAGCTTAAAAAAGAAAATGCGAAATGCTAAAGAATATTCGATTTAGTCAGAGTTTTGGCTATCTAGTAACACCTCCTAAATATCAGGAAAATATGTAAATGATTGTAAGTAGGTCGGTACAAATAAAGTTAACTCGTGAAGGCAGTCATTAGTCATTAGTCATTGGTCATTGGTAAGGGTTTTAGAGGGTTTTACATTTCTTAACATAGTTCGGTTTCTTTCTACCTATCTACTTATATGCTGGCAAGTAAGTAGGTTTTAGTGCTTACCGTTGTTTAGCTTGCACCAAATTCTCAAATCTTACAAGGAAAGATTATCCTTTTTAACAGCAACATAAATATTGATGTTAGGAAATGCAGGGTTTGAGAAACCCCGTGTTTGTGAAAAATCAGGTTTCCAAAGAAAACGTAAACACAATAGAACTGGTGTAATATAACCCTGGATCTACAAAATTCTCTTAAGGTTAACAATTGTAAAAAGTGTAACCATGTTGAGAGTGTGAAATAAAATCCAATCCCCCAAGAGCAGGGGGTTTTTGTTTAAGAGGTTATTGTTTCAATGAATAAAGTAGATTTAGCTTTTACCCCAGCACTAGAACAGGCACAGTTAATCCGTCGTCGAGAAGTGTCGCCTTCGGAATTGGTGGAAGTCTATTTAGAACGCATCTCTAGGTTGAATCCCCAACTGGGAAGTTATTTTACAGTGACGGCAGAGCAAGCGATCGCAGATGCCAAAGCAAAAACGGAAATGCTGCCTAATGCATCAGAACTCCCACCGTTTTTTGGAGTGCCAATTTCTATTAAAGACCTCAACCCTGTTGCAGGTATCGCTTGTACCTACGGAAATCCTGCCTTACTGAATAATATTTCTGATTATGATGATGGGGTAGTAACAAGAATTAAGCAAGCTGGGTTTATTCTTCTGGGTAAAACAGCAACTTCAGAACTCGGTTCAACTCCTTACACAGAACCTACGGGATTTCCCCCAGCTAGAAATCCCTGGAATTTGGAATACACCGCAGGTGGTTCCAGTGGTGGTGCAGCCGCAGCAGTAGCAGCAGGATTATGCGCGATCGCCCAAGGTTCTGATGGTGGTGGTTCGATTCGTGGACCTGCAGCTTGTTGTGGTTTAGTAGGAATCAAGCCATCAAGAGGACGGGTGACTCATGCACCAGTAGGCGATCGCCTCAGTGGTATTGCGATCAATGGTCCGATAGCGCGTACTGTTGCTGATGCGGCTGCTCTTTTAGATGCGATGTCTGGATACGTCACGGGTGATCCATATTGGTTAAGCGATCCCGAACCATCCTTTCTTGCTGCTACCCAGCAAAAACCGGGTACTTTACGAATTGCCTACACTACGAGTATTGCTCCTTTAGGGGAAGCCGATGCAAGCTGTCAGCAAGGCGTTCTGCAAACAGTCCAATTATTGCAAGAACTCGGTCACACAGTTGAACAGAAAAGCATAGATTTTAGTGGGTTAGTTGAACCATTTCAAGTTGTTTGGCAAACAAGCGTAGCTTCGTCGGGTATTCCTGCTGAGATTTTACAGCCACTGAATCGCTGGCTGTTAGCTAGAACCGGTTCTGCGGGTCAGTACCTGCAAGCAGTTTACCAAATGCAGGTGGTGGCGCGACAAATCGTCGCATTTTTCGACACTGTGGATGTTCTGGTGTTACCAGTTTACCTACATTCACCTATCCGCGTGGGAGAATGGGCAAACTTGAGCCCAGAAGAGACATTCCAAAATATTATTCGTTGGATTTCCCCATGTCCCGCAGCGAATGCGACTGGACAACCAGCGATCGCTCTTCCTGTAGGTTTTGACGAACTCGGTTTACCAATAAGCGTACAATTGGTGGGACGCCCCGCAGCGGAAACCACTCTCCTACGCTTAGCAGCCCAACTAGAAGCCGCAAAACCTTGGATTCAGCATCGTCCTGCTTTAGGATGACCCTCGCTGTCGTCCCTCCGGGACACATTACGCGTAAGCGTATGCCTGCGGTACGCTTCGTGTATGCCTAGGGCGCTCAGATCCAACGAAGGGCGCTCAAATTCAACATTCAAATTTAAAATTTAAAATTAAAATATTTTTCATGACTAGTTTTTTCAATCTTCTGAATTTTGGATTCAGTTTGATAAAGTCGAACGAAAAGCACAAACTACGTAACTAATAAGCTAATTTTTCTACAAACTTGTAAAAGTAAATATCGTACATATTGATATTGAGTTAGTAACAAAAATAGTCAGAATTACCGCATTTTTATGGTATTGATAGGACTCATATTTGATTTTTGAACAAGCGCTAAATCGCAAGTCTTGTCTGGGAAACGATTGAGTTTCAGTATACTTAGCAAAAATAAAGTCGGATTCTTATATTAGTGATATTATGTTAAGTCAAACTACAACAAAAACACACTTAGACTTAGAGATTTTAGCATTTTATTAGACTTTTTGCAAAAGTATGATTTAAAGATAGACAGAACCACGGATGCACACATATTAACCTTGCCCTCGACCGAAGCGAAGGGACAGATAAATTATTTGTGTACACTGATGTTAATCTGTAGTTTTATTTTCATAAATTTGACTTTTGCAAGAGGTTGATTAAATGAATACATTTTTGCTGAGGCTAAGCATAACCTATGTCTTGAATTTAAATTGCTATAAAATTGACAAAATAAGTAGGTAAATATCGTTTATCGAACTTTATCTTTTTTTGGAATAATGTGCCAAACTGGCAACATTAGTTTATTGAATTTGTTATTCATTGATGTACCAGGAGCGTTTTATTTATCTCTACCTAATGAACATCACAAAGCTTTTGATTCAGGGTGCTGTGAGAAATATAATAGGATTAATCGCCCTTGAAACACCCTATTCCTTAACACAAAATATTAGGAAAATCGGGAAGTTTAAAAATAAGTATGAAGTTTTTGGATGCTTTGGTGTGTCTAGATTCCTTATACTTAATCCTTATTTTCATCTTTTCTTTGGCTAGATAGACGAGGAAACATTGTAGTTATTTTTTAAAATCACCGTTACACCATGATTGGTCAGCTACTAGCAGGACATTACAAAGTCCTTGAAGTATTAGGTGAGGGGGGCTTTGGGCAAACTTACATTGCAGAGGACATTCACCTCCCTGGAAACCCTAAATGCGTCCTCAAACATCTCAAAACTTCTAGTACCGACCCTGACATTTTAGAAACTGCCAGAAGGCTTTTTCTAAAAGAAGCTGAAACATTGCAACAGTTGGGCAACCATGACCAAATACCTAGGCTTTTAGCTTATTTTGAAGAAAACCAAGAATTTTACTTGGTGCAAGAATTTATCAGCGGGCATACCCTGAGTATGGAACTTCCTCCAGGTAAAAGATGGACGGAACGCCATATTATAGAAATGCTCATTGAGGTACTGGGTATTTTAGAATTTGTCCATAACCACGGGGTCATTCATCGCGATATCAAACCTGACAATATCATTAGACGTACTTCAGACAACAAATTAGTTCTGATAGACTTTGGAGCTATTAAGCAACTGCGAAACCAAACAGCAGCTGCGACAGGACGAAACAACATCACTTTCATCATCGGAACTCGGGGCTATATGCCCTCCGAACAAATCAGACGTTTACCACGTCCCTGTAGTGATATCTATGCGCTGGGGATGATAGGTGTTCAGGCGCTGACGGGAGTGTACCCTAATGAACTTCAAGATGACCCAAATACAGGAGAAATACTGTGGCAATATCTCACGGCTGTTAGTCCGGGGTTAGCTGCTGTTCTGGCTAAGATGACGCGCTATCACTTCAAAGACCGTTATCAAACAGTGGCTGAGGTGTTGCAAGCGCTACGAGAATTGGCGGCACCTAACGAATTACCGAAACCTGAAGCTTCTGGTACTACAAATATCCTTCATGAACTCTCTTTAGAGTGGGAGGAAAACGGACAGCTCAAAAATCGCAAAATTCTTGAGAAGCAACAAAGTAAAAATCCTAGTAGAGGAGTCCGCATTGGTCGTGACCCGCAAGTGTGCGATATTGTTTTACCAGACCCAACAGTGTCAGCTTTACATATTGAAATCTTCTTTCATCAGCAAAAGCAAACATTTTATTTGCGGAATCTGCGCCAGAGGAATCCTCCTATCGTTGACGGACAGTTGCTTCTAGCTGGTGAAATGCCACTTTCTGTTGGCAGCAGTATACGCTTGGGGCAACAAAATTTTAAAGTGAGTGCCATTGTTTGCAGTGAGTATCCGGGTGGATACGTACCCCTAGAATACTCCATTGTTCCAATTTCACGCCAACAAGCTGTTAATAAAACTACACGGATACCAAAAGTCAGGAAGTCTCAGGAAAGTTCATTAGAAGTTTTGTTGAGTACTCAGTCAGTAGTATCACCTTCACCAATTAAAGTACCAAAATTACTCGGAATGAGTGTAGTAGCTTGTGTGAGTGCAATTGGTGGCTTTAGCTTTTTGAATCCTAATCATATAGGTGGAAGTCATGCACAACAGAATTTTATATCACAGCAACCACAATTGTGTCGTGTTATTTCTCCACCTGGCGGTAGATTTTCGGCTACATTACGCCCTGAACCTCAAACAGAAGTTGGCGGTGTCAAACAGCTAAATTTGGGTGCGATGGTCTTATTTGTTCAAGTACGAGGTGACTTTGTAGAAGTTAAACTGCCTGATGGAACTCACGGATGGTTATTTAGGGATGAAGTACAGCCTTGTACCGCATCAAAAGTCACCAAAAAAGGATGAACGGTAAAAGATGAAAATTTTATACTTCATCTTTTATATTTTTGCCTTCAGTTCATATTTCAAATCACCCTTTGATAGATGTGACCATTTGATAGATGTGATAAATAGAATCTGAAGAAACAATAGATTTTTATGAAGATCTTCCGATTTTATCCTTGTGATCACTAATAACTCTTGAATATCAATTATAGAAACCGGGATCAGTTTGTTAGTTCATGTAACTTTTATTATCCGTAAAAAAAGCACAATAATTAGGGAGGGTAATCTATGTCACTACAGCAGGTGAATGATTTTTATGAGGTTTTGATGTCCGACCAAGCAATTTATGAGCAGTACTATAGTAAGTGCTGCATGCGAGGCTTATTCGGTATCTGGGATTGGGATAAAACTAAGATAGTTAATTTTGCTGCTAGCCTTGGTTATGTATTTACTGAAACCGAACTAGATGAAGTATGGTTTGGTAGCGAGCCAAGCATTTCTGAAAGTTCATTAAATTTATCAGAATATCAAAGGTTGTCTGGTATAAATTATTAACCGCCAAGCTCACCCATAAGCCCTTCCGACACGGTTTGCATTTACGGGGAATTCAATCTTCCAAATTCATAAGGTACGGCATTGGCAAGTTAAAAAATAATTTTTAATATAAACTCTCTACTACACTTTCAGGTGCCGAGTGCTGAGTAGGATAAAGAAAATTTTGAACAAGTCACTTAAGACTCATTGCTGGGAACTGACAACTCATGACTCAGCACTAAGCACTGATCAACTTAAAATGATGATCCTTTCTGCTTCAAAAACTCCTTTTCTTCTACAGTTGAAACTCTTCCCAAAATCTCATTGCGATGAGGAAAGCGCCCAAAACGCTGAATCACTTGCATATGGCGAATTGCATAATCAATGCAACTAGTACTATCAGGATCATCGCCCAGTTGCTGAAAGAGTCTTACTGCTTGGCGCTGATGCTCTAAGTTTTCACTATGTTCAAAAGGCAAGTAAATAAACCAGCGTTGTACGGGTAGCAACTTTTGGTCATATCCTTGTGCAACAGCATGCTGAGCTGCTGAGAGTGCTTCCCAGTCAGTAGCAAAGGCTTGAGGAGTATCGCGAAACAGATTTCGGGGAAACTGATCCAACAGCAAAATCAATGCTAGACAACTGTCAGAGGCATTGATCCAGTCGTCTAGGTTTCCTGCTGCCGCTTTTTGGTAATCTCCCAGAAACCGGATTCGCAGTTCTTCGTCAAACTCCGGTTTTTTATTGAACCAGAAAGACTTTGGTTTGCCATAGCCCGGTTCATCGCGACTCCCAAACCAAAAGTCCAAAATTTCTTCTGCCTGTGACATCACTTTTACTGATCCTTACAAAGAACTTGTCGCATTTTACGCATATTGGCAGGCAATTCAAAGTTCATTGCTTGTTGAATAAAAATTGATGGTATGGGAATAGTAGGGGTAGCTTGGACAGTATAGCCGAGCAAAGTCCCATTCCCACAATCTTTTAGTTCTAATTTGGCTGTAAAATCGTGAAAGCTCCCTTTTTCCAGCCTAAATTGGATGTGCTGCCCAAGTTCTTCCACGACATTAAGGTAAATTTCTACTTGTGCGGTGAAAAAGAAAAAGGCTTTTTGTGCCGCTTGATAAAGACGTTTAACCTCACCACGTTGTAAAACTTCGCTTTTAGTCACATCAGGAAAATATTGCACCCAACGCGGGTAATCTGTTATCTGCTGCCACACCTGCGATCGCACTAACGGCACATACATCCAGGCAGTGACAGCACCACCCCAAGCTGTATGCGATCGCGTTTGTACCACAATTTCGCCCTGCATCAGCAATGTTTGTTTGTCCTGACTCCAAGCCATGTCTGAACCTGTGGGAACCGAGTCTGAAATAAAGGACGCAGACATAATGTTTTCACTCACTCCTCAACGCATCAACTAAACGGGTTTAAACTGGTGAATATTTGACTTGGTTGAGTCTCACTCACTAATGTTACTTCCAGTACAATATGTGGACTTTCCGGAAACAGTTATTTTCTGGCTATTGTTACCGAAACTTCACTAATAATATGTCATGTTTATCACTAATATCAAAGTATCAAATTCTCTAGCAGCTGATAATGAAAACCCTCCTCTTTGCTGTGTGTTTGTGTCCTCAAGGCAGTCTTCATTTTGGGTGTTAACCGACTCAGTCTCAAAAATCTTAAGCATATATACTTAAAATACACAGTAAAAAATAGAAACAGAAACGGTCAAGCAGCCACTGCTAAGTGGAATACTTATCTTTAACAGATAGGATTCATCATAAGCTACCGTAATTTCACTTATTATGAAAATTTTGGTAAGACGAAATTAGGAAGATCAGCTAAAACAAAAAAATACGGGGATGCAGCAATTGAGACAAAAAGACATGAGGATACCGGAAACGAGGAACAAACAAAAGCAGAATGGATAAGGACAAACAGAACAGGAGACAGGGACGCGGGGACATTTTCATTTCCAGCATAAGTGGCGTCTTGCCTTGTTTACAAACAAGACGGTGAGAAAACCCCCGGACATCTCTAGTACGGGCGACGATACGCGCCCCTCTTCCCTTGTCTTTCTTTACTGGTTCTATTAAAAGTCTTTTGTTGCTACATATAAAATGCAATAACTGTTGAGTTTGAGGGAAATTAGGTGAGTAGTTCTAAATTAAATCGCGCATTAAATCAGGGTTTCGGAGTTTTTCTCGGTATTGCGATCGCTGTTTGGGTACTAAGAGGTTTTGGTATTCTCACTTTCCTTCCGGGAGGAGTGATTTGGCTATTGCTGTTTGGCGCAATTGCTATGGCTATTCTAAGTTACGTACAAAAGACTTGGTGGCGTTTCTAAAATAAGAATCCCTAATTCATACGGGGAGGTGAGCGAGATCAGGGAAATGGGCAAGTACTCAAAGCCACATCTTGCACATCCCCCTTATTCTCTGCTCATACTGTAATTTTCTTCATCTTGTCAAAGATGCGTGGCATCATTTGATACTAAAAAACCTGCCACTCTCTATAAAGACCAGCAGGTATACTTCTCAATCAATCGGAGCGGCGGGATTCGAACCCACGACCTCCACTACCCCAAAGTGGCGCGCTACCAAGCTGCGCTACGCCCCGTAGTCAACTTTCCTATTATAGCAACAAGAAGTAAAATTATCAAGGTCTAAATCTAAAAAACCTTGAGCATCTCCGAGGCTTGGAGCAAACCAGGAACAGCAGAATCGTTCCATTGACCTTCTGCACAACGCCCTGTTTTCAAGATCAAGCGCAGATTATAGGCATGAGGATAACCTTCTACTTCCATCCATAATAAATCGCTTTCGGCTTCACAGGCAATCTTTTCCTGATCCATTAATTCAGTCGCGATTTGCCTCATGGTGTCTGCAAGTTGCGCCAGTAGCCGACAAAAATCATTCAACTCGGCTTCTGTTAATTCAAACGCCCAATCATCTGTACCCACTAAACCTTTAAACTCTGGCGCTGTTGGGTTCCAGCCGATGCGCCAACCGAGTCCACTTTTTATCACACGTTCCATACTTGAGAAAGTCAAAAATCAAAAGAATTGTTTTACTTTTAACCTTTAACTTTTTACTTTAATAGCTGTGCGCCTCCTTTTTTCGGCACCTGCCTAGGAGTTGGCGTGGTTTCCTGTGAGGGGGATGAGGTGTTCGGGGTAGCTGGTGTATTTTGCGATTTAGAACTGAAAACATTAACTAAAGCTTGCACCAAGGCGTCCCGCTGGCGACGGTTAAGGCGTGCAACTGCAGCCCGATCGCCATCAAAAGGGTTTTTCTGCAGAGTATCTTTTCCAGGATAAGTGGTTTCATACATCACTTCATTAGCACCCAGGTAATCAGCCAAAGTTAGCTTCCAATCCAGCCGATAATTAGGCGCACGTCCTTTCAAATAGGAGTGATACCATATCATACGACTGAGCAAGGTGTTATTTTCAGCTAGTTTCCCCGTTTCTTTACTAACGTACTGATTTTCTCGGGGTAAGTCGGGTAATTGTTGATAAACTTGCTGCCAAGCATCGTCGGAACTGATTCTTTGGGCGTCAGCAGGTTGGAAATTTATCCCTAAACTTAAAAGAAATACACCAATCACCATGATCCCGAAAACCCCCCTCTTTAAGGGGGGCTTGTTGAGTGATTGCCAAGACTTGAGCGTTACTTGAATGAACTCTAAATTTTTGCTCATTCTATTTTCCAGTTGGCATCAGTTTAGACTTCGCCAATAATTTCTGGTTGAGTCAGTTCATCGGACATCTCGATAATTGCCCTTAGCACTGGCTTCATCATCATATCATCCGCATTATCAAAGTCTTCATAACGCCGACGCTTAGCGCGATTTGCCACTTGAACTGTAATGCGGTAGCGATTTGAGGCTGCACTAATCAGATCCTCAGCCCGGTGCATAATCTGAGATTGAGTTGTCTCGAACTTAGAACGCTTTAGCATAATTACTGGTTCAGTGAAGTCATTCTCTTCAGTTTAGCAGCACCAACGCGTTTACTGCCGCTTGTTGAGTTGCTAGTAACCTCTCTATTGATAGAGGCTGATAGTTTTTTGTCACTCTATAAATATTTTGTAACATTAAACCAATAACGTTATCTCATGCCTGACCTTGTTGAAACTGCTGTCAACGCTGGAAATTTCAACACGCTGGCGAAGGCTGTTGAAGCTGCCGAACTTGTAGAAATTCTTAAAAGTCCCGGTCCCTACACAGTCTTTGCACCCACTGATGACGCATTTGCCAAGCTACCGCCAGGAACTTTAGATTCATTGTTGCAAGACATCCCCAAATTGAAGAAGATTCTCATGTATCATGTTGCTAACGGAGATGTTAGGTCTGACGACTTGATCCAAATAGACCATGCGGAAACGCTAGAAGGGTCAATCGTAGCGGTTGATTCTGCTGATGGCAAAGTGAAAGTAAATGACGCCAATGTCGTGAAAACCGACATTCTTACCGATAACGGTGTGATTCACGTTATTGATGCAGTGTTGATGCCTGCGATCGTTGCTGGGAAGTAGGAATTATACATTCTAATTGTTGTGGGGCAAAGATCCTGGTTACCCTAAAGTAGCAAGGGCGGGCAAGATGCCCACCCCACAAAACTAGTCAAACCATCGCTGAAATATGCAATGCAATTTGTTGAGTTACCCTACACCCATCCGTGACAGGTTAAGTTGAAGAAGGCAGCAGGAGCTGAAGGAACAATTGGTTGGGGTTCGCACCCCAACCAATTGTAGGCAACGTATAGACAGTGGGGTTGCGCGACCCTTGTTTTCCCGGTACAGGGCAGAGGGTAGGAAGCAGTATTCCCTTCTGCCTCCAGCAAAGCTGCCCTCTGCCTTTGTTGATAAAGTGCTTTTTGTCAATCAGTTAAAATTGCGATGTAGGTTCTTTTTTCAAAAATTAAATAGGATTCCTATAATGGAGCCATAGACAAAACAATGAGTAATCTGCTTTTGTCAGTACCAAAATTTACTAACATGGATCTTTCCGATGGAATTTTTATTATCGAGATGTAAATTTTTGGAGAAATACCTATGACGATATCGACTCCAAAACTTGATAGTCCTCGGTTCAAATGGTGGCATGCAGCGCTTTTTTGGGTGGTTGTGAATGCATGCAGTTTGCCTTGGCCTTGGCGCGAAGAGCTTTTTCCAGGGTTTCAGGCTGCGCCGCTCCGACCCCCGGGCGCAGTTTTTCCCGTCATCTGGTTTATAATTAACGTCTGCGCCTTAGCGGCGGGTCTGCGCATCCTAAACCGACCCGATACACCGCGCCGTTCGACTCATCTTAAGCTTCAAGGAGCGTTCTGGTTTATCTTCGCGATTTTCCCGTTTTTTACTTTTGGGTTATCGAGTCCGATCGTCGGGGGCGTGTTGACGCAAGCGATTTTTGTTATTGCGCTGGCAGAAGTGATCATGCTTTGGCGTGACGAAAGGATGTCGGCTTATCTGCTACTTCCGTTACTGGCTTGGGGTGCTTTCGCGGGAATATGGGTTTCCACCTGGCAATATTTGCACAATCGGGACCCATGGCTCGGCACGCCGGCGTTGCTCCCCTAGCATGAGCTCCGCTTGATGTATCGGCTAGAATCAAACGATTTTTTTGTATGTTTTGCCCTATTTAAGTTGCCAAAGTCTTTTGTAAGAAGAATCAAATACAGACAGGAAGAGGCGAGCGACGCTCGCCTCTTCCTGTCTAGCCATGCACTATTATCATTATCATTAAGAGCATTTTCAGTATTTTAACTGATTGGCAAAAGGCGCTTTATCTTAAACTTTCACGGATGCCCTACACCAACGATGCAGCCAGTGCGTGGGGGAACACTGAAAGTGAGATGCTTAGCCTCAACACTCCACTCCACCTCAGCAGCGCCATATAGGAGTTTGTTCGGTTGAGTCCTCAAACTTGCTGCATCAACATTCCCTTTTGCCGATGCAGTCCCAGCATTAACCGCAACAATCAATTCTTCTGTTCCCAAAACTCGCGCAAAGATGTAAAGTTCTCCTTGAGCATATAAGACTTTATAATCACCCGTACGCAAGCAAGGGTAAGCGTGACGTAGAGCAATTAATTCGCGGTGAGTTTTGAGAATCTCCCTATCCCAAGCAGTTTCTAGTGGAAAACCACGACGCGAGTCTGGATCTAAAGCTCCTGGTAAACCAACTTCATCACCATAATAGATACTGGGGGCACCAGGAAAGGTGAGGAGCAGTAAAGTTGCTAATTCCACACTCGCTTTATCATCCCCAGCAATAGTCAGCAACCGTGCTGTATCGTGACTGGCGAGCAAATTTAATTGAGTCAGCCCAATTTCCCAAGGGTAAAGTTGCAGAAGTTCTTGGATTTTGTGAGCATACTCGGTAGCAAACAACGGTGGGTAGGGTTTGTAGTCGCGGCTTTGCACTTGATCCATGACAACGCGATCGCCTGCGGCAAAAGCGATAGTTGGTCCTGCAAACAGATAATTCATCACCCCGTCAAATTGAGTCCCATCCAACCACTCACGGGAATCTCCCCAAACTTCGCCGACAATATAAGCATCGGGATTAATTGCTTTGACTCGCTGACGGAACTCTTGCCAAAAACCAGGAGTTTTAATCTCAAAAGGCACATCTAAACGCCAACCGTCAATGCCGAATTTAATCCAATATTCGGCAATTTCCATAATATATTCCCGCACCTCAGGGTTATCGTGGTTAAATACTGGCAGCGCTCGATTTCCAGCCCAACCCTCATAATTGGCGGGATACTCACCGTTGTAGGGAGAAACGGGCCAATCATGAATTTTGAACCAATCCACCCAAGGTGAATGGGGACCATTTTCCAAAATGTCGTGGAAAAAGAAAAAGCCCCGACTGGCGTGGTTAAACACCCCATCCAAAACAACTTTGATGTTCCTTTGATGAGCTGCGTCTAGCAATTCCTTGAAAGCCGGGTTCCCTCCCAGCATCGGATCAACTTGATAATAATCATGCGTATGGTAGCGGTGATTGCTAGCCGATTGAAAGATAGGGGTAAAGTAAATGGCATTAATTCCCAGATCCTGTATGTAGTCTAACTGCTCGATAATGCCCCATAAATCCCCTCCCTTATAACCTTGGAGTGTTGGCATAGCTTCCCAATCTTCCCAACGAGCAGTGCGTAAAACCTGTTTACGCGGTTGTTTGCTTTTGGCAAACCGATCTGGAAAGATTTGGTAGAAAACAGCGTGTTTAACCCAGTCTGGTGTGTGAATCTGCATGAATTACTCTGTATCTGTCCATCGCAATAGTTGCAGATCCCAGGTTCTTGCGGCTCTCACTTGTGGTAGAAAAAGTGACTGCTCATCGCAATACTACCAGACTACTACCGCTACTTTAGAATTGTTAAGTCAGATAATAATATCGCCTGCATCACAGTAGTTGCTACCTGCTAACATCGAAATGGCAGAAAATTTATCGACCTGCTGAGGCGGGTTTTGTTATGAGTCAGGAAAACATTAACCAACCCCGCTCGATCCCCCGACCAGTTCCCCGACCAGAAAGGGGTTCCCGACCAGAACGGAACTTCCAACAAGACTGGGACTCAGGACCAGAACCGGAACCAGTATTTGGGCAACACATCCGCCTGTTGGATGTCAACAAACCCGAAGGACGTGTCATTTGTGAGTGTTGGCATTGCACGGAAGGCGTGTTGATTCAGCACCAACGAGAGCCACAACAAGAAGAAATCAGGGTCACTTGTCCCCATTGTGGTAAGGTGGCGATTAAGTTACAGGTGGCAAAGATTCTGTCGGTGAATGCTATTCCATCACCTTGGAAGTGAGCGTACTAATTTTTGTCTAATTGCTTGAGCAAACTCAACAGATTCAAAGAATCCACCACGCACACACATTCAAGCTTTAGCTTTTCTCCAGAGTCACACCTAAAATAACGCGGCACGATGGTAGCCCCGTCAATTTATTGCCGGGCAGCTGGTTTAATACGGGTGATCAACCAAGCCAATCGGTGTTTGCTCTGTTTCATAGTTTCCAAAGTTTGTTAGCAGATTTAGCTACGATTGTCAGAAACCCCACGCCTAAAGGCGGGG
Organism: Scytonema sp. HK-05; assembly: GCF_963872035.1. NCBI lineage: Bacteria > Bacillati > Cyanobacteriota > Cyanophyceae > Nostocales > Scytonemataceae > Scytonema > Scytonema sp. HK-05. Next base: position 10,288 of record NZ_CAWMYC010000171.1, on the reverse strand, counting down.
GCTTGAAAAAAGCCTTAATCTGACCAGCTTAAGTACTTTGAGTACTACGTTAGAGACAAGAGTTTAAGACCTACCAAGGAATGCTCCCGCTAGTTCCTTGCTCTAGAACCAAACGATTAAACAGGCTTAAAGGGCTTCCCCGGCGCGAGGATTTTGGTGAAAAGCATATACCACAAGCAAGGGGTACAGCATACTGTACCCCGATAAATGACTTCTATTGCACCAATTGAAAACGGCTATATTCTGAGTTCTGCATTCTGTGTCCTCAGTTCTCAATCTAACTGCTAGGAGTGGACTTCTGTAAATTTGCCGGAATCTGTTTTGGTACAGTCCAGAAGTAAACTGTTCTGCCATCCACTTGCTCGACTTTGTCAGCTTTCCAGTCGCCCATGTCAAAAGCGTGCGACACGATACGAGTACCTGGTGGGAGTTTCAATAGCTTTGGACGCAACTTGAGATTGAGTTCGGGTAGCAGGTAAAGGGTGATCACTGTTGCATCGCTAAAGTCACTTGTAAACAAGTCTTGTTGGAGAAACTGCACCTTGCCAGTAAGCCCTGCTTTTTCAGCGTTTGCGTTAGCCTCTTGAATGCGTTGTGGGTCAATATCTATACCAACAGCCTTCTTGACTTTATACTTCTGTAGTGCGGCGATGGGAATCCGTCCATCCCCACTGCCAAGGTCATACAGAACATCATTTTTGCCAACCTTCGCAATTGTCAACATTCTATCGACAACTTCCGGAGGTGTTGGCACGTAGACGACATCGGGCGTACGTTGTGTAGGTTGAGTTGTGGGCGTGGTTCGCTGCTGCACTTCCACAGTGGAAGGAGATGCTTCACCTTGTTGTGGAGAACTTGCTTGCTGAGTCGGAGTGCAACCAACCAGCATCAGGCTACCTAAACTTACTGTTGCAAATAAAACCTTTAACATTGCCTGTAATTTCATGACATCTTTCTCCATGAATTAAGGATTTGTGGAAGTGGTTCGTTGACGGTTGAGGAGCAGTAAAGGAATACCTGTTAAAAGAACTACCACACCAGTGATACCTCCGATACCTGCATAAGTGAGACTGGAATATAGCAGGTAGCTACAGGTAGCACAAAACAGTAATGGTGTCCAGGGGTAAAGAGGTACACGGAAAGGACGGGGTACGTCTGGCTCTCGGGAGCGTAGCACCAGCAATGCTACCCCAGAAAGTAGAAAAAAGAACCAAAATACTGGCGCTGTATAGTTTACCATCGTTTCAAAGCCTTCGCGAGGAGTTAAAGCACCAAGTACCACCAACGCCAAGGAAATTGCCCCCTGAACCAGTAAGGCATTTTTTGGGGTACCAGTACTCTCTTGCCAGCGTCCCAGGAATGAAAACTTGCGAAAGTCCCGTCCTAGAGCGTAGTTCGTACGCGCACCAGTAAAGATGGTAGCGTTGACTGCACCTAACGCTGAAATCGCAATTAAGAAGCTCACGAATCTTGCTCCGTTTTCTCCAACAGCGCGACGCATCAAATCAGCTGTTGGTGCTTCCGATGAAGCTAAACCTGCAACTCCCAAACCGTAAATGAATGCCAGGTTAATCAACAGAAAAATCGCTGTGATGATGGCAATACTTCCTAACAAGGCGCGTACCATGTTGCGTTTGCCATCCCGTACTTCTGCTGAAATATAGGCAGCTTCATTCCAGCCACCATAAGTTAGCAGCACATAAATCATTGCCTGACCAAATGCTGTCTTTTGAGTAGCCGCAGTCGTTATCTGTTGTGGTACTTGTACGGCAAAAGCAATACTGACAATAACTATCAACAGCAAACCTAGCACTTTTGCTGCTGTAAGCCAGTTCTGAGTCCACTTCCCTTGCTGCACCCCTAGAACGTTTAAAGCTGTCAAGCAAACGACTACACCTGCGGCGTAAATGGCTGAAGAGTATTCTCCGATAGGGAGCAACTGAGCAGCATAATCTCCAAACACGAAGGCTGCTAGGGCAATGGAACCAGTTTGAATGACGGTCATCCGCGCCCAAGCAAACAAGAAGGCGGGACCTTTGCCAAAGGCACGCATGAGATAGTGGTAAGTTCCCCCAGCATCGGGATACGCGGTTGTCAATTCTGCGTAGCACAGAGCGCCAACCAAGGACATCGCTCCACCTAGTAACCACGCCAGTAGTGCAAAGACTGCACTCTGTGTGTTTTGTGCTACGACGGCTGGTGTCTTAAATATGGCTACGCCGACTACCATGCCTACAATCAAGGCAACTGCGTCGATGGTTGAAAGCGTAGGCTTCGGCACTGTTACTTTTGTTGCCATATGGTAAATCACCTGGAAATTTTTTGGTCATCCTCCAGGAGGAAACAACCTTAAAGCTTAAGATGCTGTGGAAACACTTTCAATCTGCACTAGGTATAGCAAAACATACTCCTGTTTTCCAGATATCTTTGGGCGATGAATTTCAATTACATTTTTTATCTTTTGTTAATGCTAGAAATATACTTTATAAGTCAATACGCATCAGTTGAGGCTTATTTGTGACAATTCCACGCAAAGAAGGTAAGCTCACATTTTGTACCAAGAAAAATTAATGCTTTTGAATCACTCAGTATTAAACCAAAAGACCTTTATTTAGCGAAAAAAAACAATAAAAATAATGTAGCTTATGAGTGCATCTTTTTTGCTTCTACTGATTTCTACCGATAGGTGCAAGAGCTGAGTAAGGCTACGTCTCTACATAGGTCATAAGGTGCTGCGAACCATCGTATGTGAACCGTATTGCTTTATAAATTGGCAGTGAAAGTTTTATAATTTTTTTTTATTAGAGGCTATTGACTAATCGGCTGATCGTCGTCATTTGGATGATTTTCAGCAGATTTATCTGTTTGTAGCTCGTCACAAACAATGACAAACTCAGTCTTTCTATTAGACTTACCACCCCATTGATCCAAAACATCTTTAATCAACACTTCTTGCACCCAAATCTTAGCCACAACAGTTAGGGGTAGCGCTAGAAACAAGCCTAAAAAGCCAAAGAACGTCACAAAAAATAACTGGGAGATTAAGGTGATCGCTGGTAGCAGCGACACTTGATGCGCCATGACGATCGGTGTGATGAAATTGCCCTCACTTTGTTGGATGATAAAGTAGAGAACTAACACAGCAAGGACTTTCCAGGGAGCATCCAAAAAAGCGATCGCCATTGCTGGTATCACACTTAGCGTCGGACCAAGATTAGGGATCAAGTTTAAAAATCCCGCCAAAACTGCTAAAGCCAGTGCTGAACGCACGCGCAAAATTGATAAGCCAATTAAACTCATCAGTCCCACTGCACCCATGGCGATGGAAGCGCCTGTGATCCATCCCTCTAATGACACCTCGCATTGATCCAAAATTCCATCCACTCGCCGCCGATAAAACGAGGGAAACAGCCGCACGAATACTTTGCGGTAAGCTTGGGGATCGGCAAGGAACATCCCTGTTAAAACTAATACTAGCAAAACCTTGAGGAGAACTTCCAAAGAGCCAGAGACAAAGGCGAAAGAGCTTCCCACTGCACGATTTATAATCGGCTGTGCTTGTTCGCTAAGGCTGTTGATATCAGGTATGTACGGAGTCAGCTGGCTGGGAACACGAGTTCTCAATTCGTCTAACCAAGTATTAAAGCGCTCCAAGCCTCTGGGAACCTGTTTTGTAAGTTCTTGAAACTGATCTGCAAAAGGGGGCACAATCAGCCAGAAAAAACCGACAATTAAAGCTAGAAATATAGTTACCGAAAGGAATACAGCAAATCCACGCTTCATTCCTGAGCGCTGGAACCGTCGAGCTAGCCGATTTAAGGTAGTCGCTAAGACAACTGCGGCAAATATCAGCAACAGGACTTCCCGAATCTGCCACAGAATGTACAAAGAAATAACTATGGCGATTAAACCAATCCATTGACCTAGATTCACTCCCTGTCTCCCGGCTGTTGATGAGCTGCTATTTCCTCTTAATGCAGCTAGGTTAGCTGATTCTAGCAATTTCCGCCTAGTTATTTTTAATTTATTTTGCTGTCGTTGCGATTCGCCACAGTAAAACACTTGCCATAATTAAAGTCGGTAAAAAAACGATAATCAGGGCGTTTGTCGCTGTCGCTGGAATAGATAAATTTGGCAGAACGTACTTAATCAAGACCGAGAGTCCAGCCGAGAGTAGAAACACTTTTAGAACAAATCCAAGCTGATTTTGCATACAAGTACGGCAATTCCCATTCATCTGGGGGGTAGGTACGAAATAGAAGAATATGTCTCATTCTTTAAAATAAATTCAAGCAGACCAACAGACAACACTCTGCTTGTACACCGTCATGATTTACTTGCCAGTATCGCTCCTGCTATTTCTGGTGTTGTTACTGCTACTACCTTTTCTTTGGTTTGTTGTGGCAGTAGACGTGGTGGAAATTGCAGTTGCAAAATTAGGGTTTTCCCCGTCTATCGCGATTTTATTATTTACACTCGTGATATTGACCAGTACCATCAATATCCCTTTGTACCGCACTCAATCCTTTGTGGCGGTGGCAAATAATTTTGTGGATTGGTCAAGGAAATTTTGGAGCATTCCCTTCCCAAGACTACAGCTTTCTACTGTGGTAGCTCTTAATGTAGGGGGAGGCTTAATTCCTGTATTGTTAGCACTTTATCAATTTACTCAAGCAAACGCTCTAGCTATTTTGGTAGTGACAGCTATTGTCACAATTGTTAGCTACTATGCAGCGCGTGTTGTACCGGGAATAGGCATACAAATGAACCCGTTGCTAGCTCCCTTGACTGCTGCCCTATCTGCAATGTTATTCGCCGCAAGCCATGCTGCTCCTGTTGCCTTTGCTGGCGGTGTTCTTGGAACCTTGATTGGTGCTGACTTGCTGCATCTCCAGGATATTCAAGCCATGAGTTCAGGGGTACTAAGTATCGGTGGTGCTGGCGTGTTTGATGGTATTGCTTTATGTGGTTTATTTGCTCTTTTATTAACATGAAATAGTCATTGGTCATTTGTAAAAACGCAGGACAAATGACCAATGAAAAATGACAATTTTTTGGAGGGTACATCAAAAAATGCCAGTTGAAACTAATAACAATAAACGCCAAATCAAACAGCCGAGAATACGGCAGTTTGGTGGTAGCTTGCTCATTCTGTTGACCCTTCTTTTTCTTTTGAACGCGATTGTTCCCAGCTTTTTTGGTCCCAAACTGCCGCAAGTTCCTTATAGCGATTTTATTGCTCAGGTACAAGCAGGTAAAGTAGATCGGGCTGTTGTGGGGGGCGATCGCATTGAGTATTCCATCAAAACCCAAACTCCGGACGGTAAAGGTGCTGAACAAGTCTTCGTAACCACACCGGTAGCGCTCGACCTCGATTTACCCAAAATTCTCCGCGACAATAACGTAGAGTTTGGTGCACCACCGCCAAACCAAAACGGTTGGATCGGCACTCTCCTGAGCTGGGTTGCACCACCATTAATTTTCTTTGGTATTTGGGGCTTTTTGCTCAATCGTCAGGGGGGTGGTCCTGCGGCGCTGACAGTTGGTAAAAGTAAGGCTCGCATCTACTCCGAAGGCAGCACTGGTGTAAAATTTATCGATGTTGCTGGCGTAGATGAAGCAAAAGCCGAACTAGAAGAGATTGTCGATTTTCTCAAAAGTGGTGAGAAATACACCCGCTTAGGAGCAAAAATTCCCAAAGGTGTGTTGGTGGTAGGACCTCCAGGAACGGGTAAAACACTTTTAGCCAAGGCAATTGCCGGTGAAGCTAGTGTTCCCTTCTTCAGCATCTCTGGTTCCGAATTTATCGAACTTTTTGTTGGTGTCGGTGCGGCCCGAGTCCGCGACTTATTCGAGCAGGCAAAACAACAAGCTCCCTGTATCGTCTTTATTGATGAATTAGACGCACTAGGTAAGTCTCGCGGTGGTGCTGGTGGATTTGTAGGTGGTAACGATGAACGCGAACAAACCCTCAACCAGTTACTCACCGAAATGGATGGTTTTGATGCCAACACAGGCGTGATTATCATCGCCGCCACCAACCGTCCCGAAGTTCTCGATCCAGCATTGCGCCGTCCTGGCCGGTTTGACCGTCAAGTTGTTGTGGATCGTCCTGATAAAATTGGTCGCGAAGCCATTCTCAAAGTTCATGCTAGAAATGTCAAATTGGCTGATGATGTGGACTTGGCAACCATCGCCATCAGGACGCCTGGGTTTGCTGGCGCAGATTTAGCTAACCTTGTCAATGAAGCTGCACTCCTCGCTGCACGGCAAAATAGGCAAGCAGTGATCATGGCGGATTTCAACGAAGCCATTGAGCGTGTTGTTGCTGGTTTGGAAAAACGCTCTCGCGTCCTTAATGAAACTGAGAAAAAGACCGTGGCTTATCACGAAGTTGGTCACGCCATCATCGGTGCTTTGATGCCTGGAGCTGGTAAAGTCGAGAAAATCTCCGTTGTACCTCGTGGCGTTGGTGCTTTGGGTTACACAATTCAAATGCCCGAAGAAGACCGCTTCTTGATGATAGAAGACGAAATTCGTGGTCGCATCGCTACCCTGTTGGGTGGACGTTCCGCAGAAGAAACCGTCTTTGGCAAGGTGTCCACTGGTGCTAGTGACGACATTCAGAAAGCTACTGACTTAGCAGAACGTTATGTCACCTTATATGGTATGAGCGATGAACTTGGTCCTGTTGCCTTTGAAAAAGTCCAACAGCAGTTTCTTGATGGTTACAGCAACCCCCGCCGTCCTGTTAGCCCGAAAGTGGCAGAAGCAATTGACCGCGAGGTGAAGCAAATAGTGGATAATGCCCACCACATCGCTTTAAGTATTCTGCATGAAAACCGCGACTTACTGGAGCAAACCGCAGAAGAACTGTTGCAAAAGGAAATTCTTGAGGGCGCACAACTGCGGGAACACCTTAACCAAGCTAAAGCACCAGATGAACTCAATGAATGGTTGCGGACTGGTAAGTTATCGGAAGATAAGCCCTTGATGCAAAGTTTGCTAGTTTAGGAATTTTGCAATAATTGAAAAGCGATCGCTCTTTAGGAGGGCGATCGCTTTTTTATATAAGAAGTCCAATCTTGTGATTCCTGTTAAATATCTGATCCCGTCTTGGAACCTATTTATTGATAAAAGTAGTAATGGGTGATTGTCTGATCGCTCGTCAAGGCGTTGCACTCGCTTGCAATCATGCATTAAATTTTTGTTTGTTTGCTTCTTCCTGTTCTGCTTGTTGAGTCGTTGGTTCTGCATCCGTGGGTCTTTGGACAACAACCCCTAGCAAAACAGTAGCAATGCCACTGACGCTACCACCAACTTTAGCATTAATAACGCCTTGGGTAGTGAGGACAGTGGAAACACCTGCAACAACACCTAAGACAGTGCCAAGTAAATCAAGTTGATTTTTGTTGAGTTTCATAGTAGATAATCGAGATTAGTTAGAGTGTGCTGATAAAAACAGACATCAAGTTATACCAATTCTCTATGAAGTTGAGCTTAATTCGACCCCCCTGTAGTCCCCCCAAGGCATCGGGGGGACGCCAAAGGCGGGGGTAATTATTAAGCGCCTTGTTACAGAGAATTAGTATTAATAGGTGAGAAGAAACCCACCTATTAACTTGAGCTAAAGGTTTAGCTTGTTTGCGTTCCTTCTGATTGTTAATAGTGGAGAGTGAAATGAACTTATGCACAAAGGCGTAGCGGGAAAGCGGTTATTTTCCTAACTCCGCTGCCAAATTTTAATCGTCTTATCCAAACTCCCACTTACTAAAAGTTCCCCCGAAGCAGTAAAAGCTAATGCTGTTACTGTGTGGGTATGACCTGTAAATGTAGCCAACAGTTCACCCGTTTCTACATGCCACAACTTAATCGTTTTATCAGCACTGCCACTGGCGATCATTTGTCCATTAGGACTCAACGCAACGGCATACACTCCATCCCTATGTCCGTTGAGTGTGTGAAGCAATTCTCCTGTTTCTAAATGCCAAATTTTAATTGTTTTATCGCGACTACCACTGACCAAAATCTTTCCATCTGTACTGACAGCCAAGGAACGAACAATATGGGAATGACCTGTAAACGAGTGTAGTAACTGCGGCTCGAAAGTTGCTGTCCCTCTGGGTCGAGAAATGTGCCAGACTTTGATTTTGCGGTAACTCCCTGTAACTAAAGTTTGCCCATCTGGACTTAAGGCAAGTGAATGAGCAGCTGTATCTTCTAGGGATAAGGCGGTAGCAACCTGACGCTGCATCAAGTCCCAAAACATAATTGTTCTGTCATCTCCCCCAGTTGCCAACATTCGTCCATCTGGGGTAAAAGCAACGCAGCGCACCATCCCATTATGCTTGTGCAAAATATCAATCAAGTCTTGTGCCCCCACGTGCCAAAGCTTAATTGTGGAATCTGCACCAGCACTGACTAAAGTTTGCCCGTCTGGACTGAAAGCAAGGGAATTTACTTCATCTACTAGCCCGGATAAAATCCAAGGATGTTCTGATAATGTCGCGATTAACTCACCTCTGGTCAAATCCCACAGCTTTGTCTCTCCACGACTACCACTTGCTACAACAGGAGAGGCGTTGCCGTTGTTACCCCTGTGACAGAAGGCTAGGCAATTAATTCCCCTGGTATGCCCTTTTAAGGTTTGCCAGCATTCCCACTCACCTACTATTGTCTTGAGCGGATGGTCTGATGGCATCTGAGTTGTCTGTGTGCTGACAACCTCATTCAAGACTCGCTGTGTATCTTTTTTAGTATTTAGTGATTCTAAATACCAACGAAATCCCCCCGCATATAATAACTGGCTTGGCATAATGTAGAATTTTGGTTCAGGAAATTCAATTTGATTGCTAGGTAAAAACCCTGCAATTACTGCTTGTTTTTCGTAACCTCTTTGACCAGTAAATGGATAAAACAAACATAGAAAAATAAAAACTTCGTGATTTTTCAAATCCTCTTGTGTGACAGACCATCTAACTTTGTCTTTCTTGATACTGTTAAAACTTTCTCCATCCGTAACGTAAACTTGAATACTAACTTTTGGATTATTGGCAAGTATGTAGGAAAATTTGCTTTCGCCACGCAAATTTCCCTCATCATCTAGAACCATGTTGTTCAAGGTATCTTGTGCCACTTTTTTAACCTGTTTGCCCCAGCGATCGCTCATCACTCGGTCAACGATTTGCTCTCGCAAAAGATAATCTTCCGCTTGCTGCTGGAAGTATCTTGGAAAGGGGATCGCCCAGTCAGGAGGATCAGGATATTCGGGCGGTGTCGGAGGGGGATTTTTGGCAATAATTTCTGCTTGTTGGCGAGCAATCTCCAGCACTTTTGCCAATGCTTCACCCCAAAATGCCATAATTTCACTATGGCAGCCTTTGACTTGACTTTCCAGCAAAGATAGATCGTAAGTCTTGGGCTTTTTTACTCGTTGAAGGAAATCAGCTTGTTGAGCTTTTAGTAAGCTAATCCAATCCATTTGCATTCCTGCGGCGCAGCATTGCATACCTACATTAAGTTATGCCAAGGCAATTGCTCAAGTGAGTGTATCAACTTTAGTTATTTAAGAAGCCAGTCATCCCAGTAGTTAATGTAACACAAGGATTTGTGTGCCACCGAGCGACCTGTCCTTGGACATGGTCAAGTGATGACATAAGCTTGTTTGCCTTAAGAAAATTAAGATGATAGTGGATGATTTTAACTAACTTACAGCACAAGATACTGTTTCACCAGAAGCAGTTTTGCTGGAAATTGTGGTCAGATTTTAGGAAATCTTAGAGTTACTCCTGTCACACCCTAAGATTTCCTATTAACGAACGGCATCAGATCAGCGTGTCCGTAGAACATAGACGCATGATTGACTTTTTACTTGAATCAGTTCAGCTGTTGATAATCTGCTCCACTGAAACAGAAACATCAGGGAATGCAAGCGGTTGAATTGTTCCCTTACTAAGTGTGACTTTTGCAGCGTACTCTCCGTCTAAAGGTTCTCGAAACACCCCTAAGTGTAGCTTTTTGAGGTTGACAAGCCAATATTCTGGAATACCGACTTCTGCGTAGATTTTGCTTTTTGTTTCTAAATCTTTCTCTAAACTGGAGTTAGCATATTCAATGAGCCAGAAGATATTTCCTGGATAGGGGTGATGCTCTCGATACTCACGCCCTAAGCGTTGGACAATAGCAATATCTGGTTCGGGTTGCGAATCGTTGGGCAAAGTGATAGGCTTGGCTTGACCGGAAAACGAGACGCAAGCCCCTGGCTTTAGACATGGGGATAAGTCGCCAG